>JBFMBK010000002.1 GCA_040755295.1 Bacillota bacterium
TTAATTCAGACGAGAGAGCTTCTTTTATTCTTTCGCTGAGCACCTTACTTTCTAATGTCCACACATCAATATAAATACCGTCGCTTTCGGCATCAGTAGATTTAGTCCATTCATCAGTGGTATAAATTCCTCTGACTTAGTGCTGTATAGGGTTGTCATTTTTTATATAAATCCAACGAGGTTTAAGCCAAGCCCTCAAAGATGCTGCAACTGACTCGAATTTCGGTTCTACTAAACCAATGCCAACTTTTTGCCGAAGCAAGTCCTGTTCAAGCACGGAAAGGTTGTCATTAATGACCTTCCGAAGCTGATTTACGGATTCTTGTCCTTCAATGTTGGAATTTGCGAGTTTTACTGCCGACATCACTTGTTCCTTTGCTTCATCTGTGTTTACGATGGAACCAAACAAAGTTGCCAGCTTGCCAGCTCGTGCAGGTTTTAATTCATTTTCCGCGTCTCTGAGTGCACCCAAATATGCAACTTGAATAGCCTCAAGGGTTTCTGGTGAGATAGCATTCCCCTCAACAGGGCCACCCCATATTTGGTAACGTATTTTTTCTTTGCTGTCCGTTGTTTGAACGGTGTAATAACGAACATGAAATTCGCCTTTTGTTGTGTCCTCAGGGTTCCAAATCTCGAATAAATCTGGAGTTACTTCATCTAGATAAATATCAATAAAAGCCTCATTGCTTCGTATCCCACGGCTGTCCATATGGAAATCCGAGAGGTTGAAGTATATTTCCTTCCGATATGATGTAGCCGAAAAAACAAGCCTTAATGCGTCTACAAGGGCAGATTTGCCGCAATTGTTTTCGCCAATAACCGCATTGACTCCCTTTTTAAAAGAAGCTGTAATGCCTTCGCTGTCAAATACTCTGAAATTGCGAATGCTTACTTTTGAAATATACATTGGTTCATCTCACAAAGTCTCTATAATGTTTCCTGTCTGGTTTTACAGGTTTTTGAGCGTGACAGAGGACTGAGCGTGACAGGGGCGGTTCTTTGACACATCCTAGTTCGAAGTCCAATCATGCTTAGTTGATTGGTAGACATGCCTATCTTCGATCCCACAACTTTAACGGGAACCCCACCCGCTATAAAATGTCCTGTCAATTATTGCCGTTATTATATAACTGGAATACAATGGTGTCAACCTGAGGGGAAAAGCGCGGAGGACATTGCAGGAGTCAACTCTTGTTATAAGAGCAATTCTCCTAATGACAACCCCTTTTCCCCTATGCTCGCTGGCGTTTGTCCCACAACGAGAGCTCTGCGGAGGGCCGGTTACGCGGACACGGCGAAGACTCGGCTAAGCGAACAGGCGCTCGCATCGTGCCGATAATTACGTTATTTGTTTGATTGGATGGAATAGCGGTGTCTACAGCCTAACCGGAAAACATCGGAAAGGTAAAGCAAGGCTCTATAAGAGCGCCGTCGTTCGCTCCGAGGCAAGCCGATGTCGCGTCGGCCCGTAGCACTGCTCTCCGGTGGGATAACGCCAGCGGAGTTTTTTGGGACATTTTCCTCAAGGAGCCACATCATTAGGCAGCAAGCCTGACAACGCCAGACGAAGTTTCGCAACTCAGAGGAATCACTTTGGCCTGAAATTGGTTAATTGAATATGGTATCCCCGAGATTTCGTCTTGCGAAAATGAACCGGCCGAATTCAAAACTGAGGACAGATTCTGTTACAGTTGTCGATTTTCTTCCCGGAAAAGGTGAAATCTTATCTGCGTTAGGAGTGGTAGTACAAGGGCAAAAGCAAAATATTATTTACAGGCCTCTCCTTCTCTCATGGCACCCCTTCTCTCATGACTTGGCTAATATATTTATTTAGCCGTAGTACTCTTCAGCATCTTTTTTAGTTCTATGAACCGTACCATATGGATGTTCAGGTGGCGCATATATAGAATACAATTTAATTGGTGTATGACCTATATTGATCAGATTGTGCCATTTACCAGCGGGTATTAATATTGCATAATTATCATACACTCTTTGCTGATAATACAGATTATCTTTTCTGTCTCCCATCATAACAAGACCTTGACCCTGTTCAATACGTATAAACTGATCGACGTAGGGATGCATCTCCAAACCTATATCATCTCCAACATTAATGCACATCAGGGTAAGCTGCAAATAGCTTCCTGTCCATAAAGCCGTACGGAAATTATTATTTCGTAAAGTAGCCTCCTCAATGTTAACCACAAAGGGTTCTGACCCATAATCCCTTAATGGATTATAATTTGGATAGTTCTTATAATCATTATCCATATTACTCTTCCTTCCATATATTTCATTATATAAATATCATATGCTCTATGTTTAGGAACTGTGAGCCTACCCCGTTTTGATCAACACAGGAAATGTTAACGCCGGTTTAGAATTACCGTAAATCGCAATACGAAAATTACCGTTTAAGAAGATCTACATCCCCGATGTCGAATCAGCACCAATACCATTCGCCGTGGTGGAGGTGCCAAAGAAACTTGATCAGGGATGCGAAAAAGTGACAGGCTTGGCGCACCACATTTTCAAGTCGATCATGCTTAAGGAAAAGTGACATCCGACCTCTATTTAGGCAAGCCGATGCCGCCGTCGACATGTAGCACAGCTCTCATGGGGGATAATGCCAGCGCAATTTCCATGGGATTCCATAAGGAGGTTCTCTGGTTAGAGGCATCCAATCTATGCCCGGTTTCCGGACGTTTGTTTCCCTCCGAACAGTTTTTCGGCAGGGCAGCCGATTTCTCTCTGTTTGCAGTACTTGCATGCAAAGGCGCCCCTGATGAGAGCGTTGCCGGTGAAGGAGAGTATGAACAGGGCCGCCACCAACGCCAGGAGCAGCCAGTCGAAGCTTTTTACCAGAAGGATGATTCCACTTACGGCCGGAACGAGAAAAACCAGGAAATCCGGCAGCATGGAAAGCCACGTAACGTCCCTGTCCGCGAATTTCTGCGGGTCGCCCCTGCGGCGCAGCAGAAAACACAGCTTGCCTTTGCCCAGTCCGCAGACCTTGCCGTAATAATAGCAGTTTACGCAGCTTCGTTTAAGGACTGTCGCCTCTACCCAGAGGCAGTACAGCAGGTACGCCGCGGCCGCCCAGACGCTGAACCCGACCAGGATGGCGGCCCCGAGGGCATAGATTGACATTGAAACCAGGTTGGCCAGCAGGGGTATCCATATCGGAAAGTTCTCGTAATTCTTCGTCGGTTTCAAACGTACTACCTCTCACATCTGTATTATTCCTTTACCCGTCCAAAGCCGTGGATAAGCTGCCCCCACGTAGATTTTCCGTAGCCCCCTATCTGCTTGGTCGTGGATATAATGACCCCCTTGGAAAGAGAGGCGTGGACGAAGTATATCGTGCCGTCTTCCTTTACACCTACCACGATCCCGACATGGTTGATCCGACCCTGTCCGTCGTCGCTTATGAAGAAAATCAGGTCCCCTTTCGTCACCTTGTCCCGGTCTATTCTATCGATCTTTTTCGATTTCCATTGGGTAGCCACGCCTTCCGGGAGCTTCGCTTCCGGAAAACTGGTGACCACCAGGGTCGAACACGGCATTTCATTGTGGCTCATGCCCATTTTGGTGAGCGCGATGTCAACGGCTGCTTCGGCCTTTTCGGAACCTTTGGGGAAATGCCGGCTTATCCACTGCTTAGAATACGTGCTGAGACACCCGAGGCAGACAAACGCCCCGCTCGGAACCGGCCTGACTTCGACTCCAGCCACACCGCACTCGATACAGTAACTTTCTCCCATTACACACCATCCCTGGTAAGTTTTCAGTAGCTTAGATGAGATGATTCTACACTAAAAAGCAAAAACCTCCGCCTTGAAGTGCAACCCTTCTTAAAAGACATGATAGAGACTAGACACATCTTTTTTGAGGAAAGAGGGGTGTCAAACCAGGCAGAAGAAAACGTAGGTTAAGAACTCAGATTACACTAGTCCGAACCGGAGAGCGCCCGATTGTTTTGAGGCGCTTAGCTACGCATTCCCGGCTTTTTCAGCCCAGTATGTTTATTTGTGTCCTTTTCTTTCATACTCCCTCGCAAGTTTCAGAGCATCCGCCTCGGTCAGCCCGCTCTCAATCAGGAAAACGTTGCCGTTATCGTCTTTGCGCCAGACCGACCACATCGGCCTGTTAGCCTGAGTCACGGATCCGGAATCAGTGAACTTCATCATAATTCATCTTAAACCTTCCGCTTCTCCCGCGTCAGCCGTGGAACTTGCCGTACGGCCCCTGCCACTTGGCCGCGATCCGTAGAAAAGGTTCGTAAAAGCCCCGGATTGGTAATTCGTGGCCAGCATACGGACCTTAATCTCTTTTCCTAAAGGGGCAGGATACGATAAATCAAGGTTTACGGTGCCGGGTAGGTGACGGTCACCTCCTGGGTGGACGCGTTCCATTCCACCCGGCAACCCAGGGTCTCGGCGATAAACCTCAGCGGCAGCATCGTCCTCCCCGGAGGAACGATTAAGGGCGCGACATTGTGGTTCAGCGGATCGATGTACTGTTCGGTCCCGTTGACGCCGGCCCGGTTCCGGCCGATGGAAAGCTCTATGGTTTTATCCCCCAGCACGATGGCAGCCCTCTGCGCGGCCGCGTTCCAGGTAACCCCGGCCCCCAGCGGTTCGGCCACATAGCGGATGGGCAGCAGGGTACGGCCTTCGCGGATCATCGGGACGGTATCCATCGTGTTCAGCGTACCGTTCACGTAGTACTCGGTGCTGCCGATGTAAAGGCGGATCACAGTGGATGTCGGCGGCGGGGACGGAGGCGGCGTCTGCGTTGTGGCGCCGGCTTCGTTGGAATCAGCGGACTCGCCGACGGTGTTATAAGCGCGTACTTTGTAGTAATATCTGGTCGAGGGGGATAGCCCCACGTCAAGATAGGACGTCTGGTTAGCCTCAAGCAAGGGCAGCGTTGTCCAGGCTTCGCCTTCCGTCTTCCTCATTATTTTAAATCCCGTTTCAACTGAGGAATTGTCCGTCCACGCAAGCGAGATCGAAGAGGAAGACTCGGCGGCAGCTGTAAGGTCCGAAGGGGCCGCCGGAGCGGTGGTAAAAGTATGCAGTCCCGGATACAGAATGCTGGGAATAGAGGTCGTGGCGTTTGCTTCATTGGAATAATCGGAATTACCGGCGGCATTATAGGCGCAGACCTTATAGTAATACTGGGTTGAAGGGGAAAGGCCCGTATTAAGATAAGACGTAACGTTAGCTCCTACCGGAGGCAGAGATACCCATGGTCCACCCGCCTTTTTAGTTAGAATCCTGAATCCCTGCTCATCCGAAGACCGATCGGTCCAACTGAGGGATATGGAAGTGGAAGATTCGGCGGTAGCCGTGAGGTTCGAGGGGGCAGCAGGGACATGTGCAATTGTGAAGCATGTATTGCTGGTATCAGCCTCAGCAATAGGCACGCCACTGATTTCGTAAGCGATCACCGTGATGCGGATTCTAGCCTGCGTTGTTAAAGGTATTTCGTCTCCGATAGTCCATGAGAAACTTCCGCCGGTAGTGCTGCCGATTGAGATCGGATAAATGTCTCCCCCGGTTGTAGATAAATTGATATGATGCTCCTTTTCGGGGGACAAAGTGTTCCAGGTAATGTTATACGTACGGCCTTTGGCTAAGATTTCTCCTCCGTCCGGATAAAGAAGCTCAATCCAATCGGCGTACGCCCGTCCCGGCATAACAAATCCCGCCAGAAAGACGCCGAACGCCACCAATAAAACGTACCGTTGCAACATTTTCACATCTACCCCTCCATTACTTAAAGAGTTGCCGAGTACGTTAATAATAGCATAATTCTGCCAAACGATAAACCGCATATTCGGAACAACCGGCGTTTTCTTAGAGCAGGGCTCCCTGAGCGTATAATCTTTCCTTCCAGGCAAGCCGATGTCGCGTCGGCCCGGGGCACTGCTATCATGTGCGACGCGCCGGCAGGTTTTTTTCCAGTGGTTTGCTGCAGGAGAGTTCCGAAATACAATAGTACAAATCGAGGGGGAAAGTGCAGATGATTGCATTATTCTGTTTTATGGCTTGCGCCCATAGGCCAGGATGATATCTGTGGTGATTTCTTTTACCGCTTTGCGCTCAAAAGCGTTTCTAAGCTTTTTCGCAACCGAGGGGACCTTGTCTGAAGGGACTTTTGCGTACCACCATGCCGATGAGGTGGCGGCAAAAAATTCGTATGCCTTGCCCCCATCCGCAAAGCTTTCTTTCCAAGTCAGCCGCCGGGTAGAGACGTCAGCCAGGCCGGCCATGCCGAACATGCGCGAAAGGTCTTTTTCCCGCCGCGGCCAGAATTCCACCCGGTAGCCTAGGGTGAGACTCTTGGGCATGGCCCTGAAGGTTATCTCAAAAGCTTCGCGGACAAACTCAGGCCCGTGTGCCGCAACGGCGAGAGTGCCCCCCGGTTTGAGCACCCGGACCATTTCCCCGTGCCGCATCCCACATCCAGGACCGTTTTCCCGTCAAGCTGTGTGCGCTCCAGAAGTACCCGGGCTATCTCAGTGAAATGTTCGCGGCCGACGGCGTCGTAGCGAGCGACATCGTCCGTCACTACCCCGTCGTATCCCATCTTGATGCGCCGCTTCATGGCCGCCGTGTCTCTTGCGCCACCGGTAATCCAGGCAAGCGCATTGCTGAAGTCGGCCATAATCTTCGTCGCCGGCGAAAGCTTACCCGTCCAGAAAACCGGCGGCATGCCGCTCTCCCCCTTTGTCGTTAAGCACACTTTTTTCAGCCGTGAAACTTTCCATACGGCCTTTTCCACTGGGCCGCGATCTGCAGAAAAGGCCCGTACCCGCGGCTTCTGATAAACTCCGCGGATTCCCTGTACTTTTTATATTTGTGACCTTTCTTGCCGTAAAAACCCTGGATGATGCCGCACGAGAGATAGTCGGGACAGTCGGCGCAAGTGCGTTGGGCGCCGAGTTTTCCGATACAGCAGACCTTCATTCTGCACCTGGCCTTGGCGAGGTCCCTTACGCCGGTGTCGTAACCCGACTTGCAGCCCCTGCACCTGCCCTCCGTAAGCTCGCGGCACGTGCCGCAATACGCGGCGCAGCACCCGATCTTGGTCAACGGCATGGCGTGTTACCTCCTAAGTTGTCCTCTTTAATCATATTGGGAACGGAACTTATTCCCGATAATGTGAGCTTCCTGTCAAATTCTTAACCGTTATTATACATTTTGGTAAAGAATGGCGTCAACCCGCTGGGAAAAGCGCGGGATAATCAACATGCCGAACCGAGGACTCAGCGTAAACAAATCACGACATCGGAGTATTTTTTTAAAGTGGTTGATTGACCGGACGCGGTTTTCTCCATCTACCGACAAATTTGCTTTTAGATGTGGTTGTAACCTCTTAGTAAACCTCCCTTTCCAGGTTGTTCTTTGCCTTTTGCGATAAGGCGGCTTACGCCGGTAGCACCCCCTTTCCAGGCGCTTAATCCGTTTCAGCTTCCCTTTAATTTTATGGGTTTTAAATCAGCATCAACCTTTAGTCCTATTTCCCAAGGGTCGTCTGAAGAAATTTTTTAAGACTTTCGGCCTGTTGGTTGATTATCGGCGTTGGCTTATAATTGATAAAAACTTAGTGCTGTCAACATAAGGTATTTACATTTTTATAATGGTAGTAAATGTACATTTATGTAGTATATAGTATATATATCCATCTTTCAAGGAGGGGATGCGATACGAATATATCAAAATAATATTTGACGAGGCATGATGCCATGACCCGTAAGCATGAAATGTCAGCGAATAAGCGACATAACAAAAAGGAGGAAGATAAGATAATGAAAAGGAAACTGTTTCGCCTCGGGATGGTAACAATACTGGTTTGGGTTCTAAGCTTGTTTGCAGCCACCGGACTCTCCTTGGCTTCAGCAGACGGGGACCTGTCCGAAGAAGGAAAGCAGGTTACAGAAGCGGTTGATTCTTTGGCGCAGGCGACCGGAACCGATGTCGCATTAGTCTCGTACACCAGAAAACAACTTTTTGAAGACATCTACAAATACACCTGGATACTCAAGGTGGGCCCCGGTCAGTTTGACAAGATAGGCGTTTACCGGGTGGTTAAAGAAAAATCACCGGGGGTTCCCATAGCAGCGCCGAAAGCGGTAATGATGAATCACGGCGACGCAAGCAACTTCGACACCTTGTTTTTATGCAGCACACTGTCAAACAAGGTCCCCAAGGACCAGTCCCTCGGCATCTACCTGGCGAAAAAATATATTGATGTCTGGGGCGTGGACCGCCGGTGGACGTTTGTACCGGACGGAACTACAGATTTCTCGTTCATGAAAAACTGGAACACCGCTTTGCACGTAAGAGATATCAGAGTCGGCGTTAAACTCGCCAGGCTGATAAGGGGTTCGACCGGGAGCGGCGCCGGCAAGCTGCTTATGCTGGGGATCAGCCGGGGCGCGCAGTTTACTTACGCGTACGCCAACGCCGAGACGCAGTTGCCGGACTCGTCCCGCGACCTCAAGGGCATCATTCCGATGGAAATGGTCTACAAGTTCTCACCCCAAAACCAGGACCTGAAAGACGCCGCGTACCAGAGGTACCTGGAAGCAAAGGAAAAGTACGATCAGGGAATCTACTACAGCGACGAACCGGCGCAATTAAAGATCATAACCTATTTGGCGGCTACGGCCCCTGACGACCCGTCACCGGTTATTCCCGGGTTTACGAACAAACAGGCGGCCCTGTTCCTCCTATCGGCGACATACCTTACAACGCCGCTGCCGCCTGTCCCCTACTATCACTACCTGGCCGGGAAATTCGACTCCGCCGGAATCCCGACCGACCTGACATACACAACCTTCGGGTATGCTCTTGACCTCGCCGCCGCGACGCCGGGTTACATGAGCATCGGCGAAGACATCGACGGGGAGGCGCTATGGTCCGATAAGGTTGCAGTGCCTTACGACGACTATTTGAGTCAGATAAAGATCCCGGCGCTTTATATCGGCGCGGCCGGCGGATTCGGCGAGTACGGGGTGCACACCTTATCGCTCCTCGGAAGCACCGACAAGAACTCATACGTGGTCAAGCTGTACCCGTCGGACCCAAGTCTGGATTACGGGCATGCCGATCCCGTATGGGCTAACAACGCGAAATCCCTCGTCTGGCCAATGATTTACGGCTGGATAGCGATCCATTAGAATAGCTGTGGTCACATCCTGCAATTCAGGTCGATAAACGGTTGGCGTCTAAAAGCAGTATATACGGACGAGAATATCCTGGGGGCTGTCCTGAAAGTCGCTCGGGACAGCCCCTTTTTCTTTGCGCTAACGTGACATGCCGTTATGATTTGTAATGAATGGCGTCAACCCGAGGGAAAAGCTCGGGGAGTTAAATCGCATTGGAGTATCGTGTATGCGTGATATTAGGATGATTTATCGCGGTAACGGCCTAGCGGGCCGGTTTTTCCTTAAGCAGTTCCCGGTACTCAATTAAAATCTGCGCTATCTCCGACGCGCGGTCCCGGGACCTATCGCTGATTTTGATACCCATCGATTCGCATTCTATAAATAAGAGATAATCCACAATGTCTTTCCCGTCGACGGTGTTTTGAACCAGGTTATAGACGTTAGAAAGATGGGAGTAGTACTCGTCGCGGACCGGCGGGATTTCGGACACCCCAAGGGGGTCCCAGAGATAGTGCAGTACTTCGTCCACCCTCCGGTAGAGTTCGGTTTCTGCTGGAGAGAGCGTTTGTATCATCGCTTTTTCACCTCTGGAATAGGGACTTTCTTACTAATCAGCTTATTATGGAAATCGCCCTGATGTCCTTTTATTATAAATACATCCGGATGGTCAGATATTCGGCTGTTTTTCTTTGGCCCAGTATGTTTGTTTATGTCCTCTTCTTTCATAGTCCTTCACAAGTTTCAGAGCATCCGCCTCGGTCAGCCCGCTCTCAATCAGGAAAACGTTGCCGTTATCGTCTTTCCGCCAAACCGACCATACCGGTTCATTCTTCCCTTTATCCCCTCCGACAGACGGCCTAGAATTCTTTTTCTTTTTCGATTTGTTTCGCTCAGGTTTCATCTTACCAATCCAATTATATGCGGCCCAAAGATAATGCACCCGATAGCCACCGAGCCGATCACGGCAATCAGCACGGCCCCGGCGGCCACATCCTTGGCTTTTCCGATCAGCGGGTGAAACGTCGGGTTTGTCGCATCGGCAAGGAATTCAAAGGCTGTATTCAAGGCTTCGGCGGTCCATACGGCCATGATCGCAAGGATGACCCAGTTCCATTCTTCTCTTGTGATATTAAAGAAGATGCCCGCCGTTACCACAACCGCCGTGGCAAGGGCATGAAGCCACGCGTTTTGCTGGGTCCGGACCATCGTCCATATCCCGCGCAATGCGTATCTGACACTTCTCATCCTGGCGGTGAACTCAAACGGCTTGTTTTTCATGTATTTGATCCAACGTTCCTTTTGATGCTCTAAACATCAACGCTCCGGGTGTTCCGGCGGTTTTCCGTACCCGCAGTTTATACACCGGGGAGAATACGCGCTTCCCGACATCTTCTTCTTACATACAGGGCATTTCTTGTGCCACATATGGATTAAAACATAGCCCGCAATTATAAAAACAAAAAGAATATAATCAAACGTCGAAAAAGGGCGCCTGCTTAACGGGTGAAGCCCCATCTGCCGGGACTCAATCCCGGTTAATACATACCAGAATAGAGCTAAAAAGATTATAGCCGTCCAATAAACTATTTTTCTTTTTTTATAATCCATCATAAAGAATTAAATATCATTCTGTCTTCTCCCATGGCGTCTTTGTGATCTCTAATCTTTCTCGGCATATTTTCCCTTCCCTGGCTCCAGCGGTAGTTTAACGTAACTATACCACGAAAACCGAGGCGTGCAGTACAACGGCCGGCTGGTTCCTATCGGCCTGAGTGGACTGGTGATAATCATAATCCGTGCTCACCCGCACGGATTCTTTCTCAACAACGTAATCATAATAACGGCGGTTGTCGGGTGTTCTTTCCAGACCATACAAGTTCCAGGACCATCTGACGCGGACGGCCTTCTCGATGAGGAAGTCGCGGCCTTTAATCAGCGGCGGCGAGGGATTCCACACCTGCAATTCTTCCCCGTCGCTAAAGTGGATTGCAAGGACGTCATTCTCCCATTTGACTTCAGCCGCGCGGTGAACGTTGTCATACGGCCTCCCAAACCACTGGCCGTAGATCTGCAACGACCCGGTGATTCTCTCCAAATTAGTCCTTACGAACGTTTCAGGCGTCATCATAATCACGGTACCTTTCAACAAAGAAGCATGCCCTTGCTTGTCCTGTTATATTATCCTTGGCAGGGAATGGTGTCAAGCCGGAGGGAATGGCCTGCGCAAGTAAGATTATACCTGAAAACGACTTTAATAATCTGCTCCTGCCGGAGAAGCTCATCTTTGCTTATCCAACCGGGAAGGATATTAGCAGACTACTTCAGCGAAAGAGGTTGGATCGAATGGACTTTGACAGAGCCCAACAAATTGTTGAGTCCAAAGGCATTATCAACGTTCTGTTTAACGGGTCGCCCGTTTGGATAGAAAGCCTGGACGCCGCGAACAACGAGGCGACGGTAAGCCCGCTCGACGGCTCGCGGAGTCACGTGCAGGTGCCTTTGGTCAAGCTTGTGGAGTCCCCTTCCCCCCTGCAAATGTAAAAAATACACTCTCTGGTGACAGAAAAAAACCTCGTAGCGCTAAGCTGCAAGGCTTAATTGAGTAACGGTGAGGTATATTTAAAAAATCTGATTCGGGCTGTCGGGCGACACCCGCCGGAGTATCGCTTTAATCCCGTTAATTCTTCAATAGAGGATAAGACCCGTCTTCGTCGTGTTTCTCCCCGCCCGTGCATGGCGGATTAAACACACAAACCAGACGAAGATCGGTTTGTGCGCGCAGATAATGTTTTTCGTGTCCGTTCAGCGCGTAAAGGGTACCCGGTGTAATCGGGTAGACGCGCCCGTCAGAAATAACCTCCACCTCCCCCCGGCCCGAAATACAGTATACCGCTTCCAGATGGTTCTTGTACCATATCATCGTTTCAGTGCCGGTGCGGATTATGGTGTCGTGAAAAGAGAACCCCATCCCGTCCTGTTTTAAAAGAATCCGGCGGCTTCTCCAGTTTTCAGCGATAACGTCATTCTCCGTGCCGGTGATCTCTTCCAAATGCTTGACAATCATGCCGATCCTCCTCTTGTTCGTTTCCATCTGGGCTTACGCCCGGACTTCTTCGCTCTGAGCCGCGGAATCCTTGTACGTATTGCCCACATCCACCCGTGTAAGTTCCCGGATGCTGTGTTCAATGATATTAAACCCATCTTCCAGTCCTGTTTCATCAATGATAAGGGGAGGCATAAGCTTCATGACTTCACTGTCCGGACCCGAAGTCTCCATAATCAGGTTGCGCTTAAAAGAAGCGGCGCAGATTTCATCCGCAAGACCGGGAACACCGCATGCGATCCCCTGCATCAGGCCTCTGCCGCGAACCTCCCCCTGGATTTCGGGATGGTCCTTCACGATTTCCTCAAGGAACCGCCGGATTTTCGTTCCCTTTCCCAGTATATCCTGGCTGAAGGAATCATTCTCCCAGAATTTCAACGCCTCCGTCGCGGTAATAAAAGCAAGGTTGTTGCCGCGGAAGGTGCCGTTATGTTCGCCGGGATCCCATATGTCGATTTCCGGTTTTATGAGGTTGATCGATAGGGGAAGCCCGAAACCGCTTAGCGACTTTGAGAGGCAGATTATATCCGGCATGATACCGGCAGGCTCAAAACTGAAAAAGGTACCGGTGCGCCCGCAACCGGCCTGTATATCGTCAACGATCAGCAGGATGTTCCTGTCGCGGCAGATCCGCTCAATTCTCCTGAGCCACTCGGAACCGGCCGTATTAAGGCCTCCCTCTCCCTGCACGGTCTCCAAAATTATCGCGGCGGGAAGAGAGACTCCGCTGCCGTTGTTTTCTAAGAAATTTTCGATGTAACCCGCCGTGTCTACATCCGGACCGAAGTAATTATCGAACGGCATAAACACGCTGTCATGCAGGGGCAGCCCCGCGCCCCGCCGCTTGAACGAATTCCCGGTAACCGCCAGAGAACCGAGCGTCATGCCGTGGAAGGCGTTGGTGAAGCTGAAAACCAATTCCCTGCCGGTGAATTTGCGCGCCAGTTTAAGAGCGCTTTCCACGGCGTTGGTGCCCGTCGGGCCCGGAAACATGAGTTTATAACTCATTTTACGCGGTTCGAGAATTACTTCATTGAAACGTTTGATAAGCCTTTCCTTCGCTTTGGTTGCCATGTCAAGACCGTGAACAATACCGTCATTCGCTATATACTCCAGGACTTTTTCCTTCATCCGGGGGTTATTGTGTCCGTAATTCAGCGCCCCGGCGCCGGCAAAGAAATCGATATACTCCCGTCCTTCCACGTCCCAAAGCTTGTAACCCATGGCTTTGTTAAAAACGGTGGGAAAGCTTCTACAGTAACTTCGAACTTGAGATTCCAGTTGCTCGAATATCTTCATCGAATCGCCTCTCTTTCGTATATTGATGCACTTGTAATGGGGCCGATGCGGTACATTAGCTCTGCTTCGTGGTTGCTCCCGGGGAATAGGTCGGCGGGAAAGCACTCTTCCACCTCGCAACGCGCGCCGACGTTACGGGCCAGCTTACGGAACAATGACTGGGAGGGTATGTTCGACGGGGTGATGGTGGTTACAAGGAAACGAACGCCCGCACATTCCTTCCTTTTCAGCAGAACCTGCAGCATGGTGCTTCCCATGCCCTTCCGGTGTTGAGACGGGGCAACCCCCACCTGCCAGACAAATATCTCATCAGGACGGCCCGGCGGCTTAAAGGCGGATAAAAACCCAATTATCTCATTATCATGCTCCGCCGCAACACATGTGCCTGAGAAATACTTGCACAGCATCATGTAGCTGTAGGCAGAGTTTAAATCAAGTACGCCCGTGCTCCTCACCAGTTGCCAAATTCCCGGTCCGTCTTCCTCCCGGGGCTGGCGGAACCGGATTTGTCCCGAGAGAACCGACAGCCTCTGCTCCCCGCGTGAAGGACCGCTTTTGCCGCTGTAATTCCGATCGTGTATAGGGTCCGTTTGGCTGGTCTGTTCTTCAATCATAAAAAACACTCCTTTCTGGACTTACTCGGCCGATCAGCGTCTGTCGTAAAAACAAACCATAACCGCTCCAAAATGTTCCGCCGCCTTTTGTTCACCAAATAGAAACGCTCCGGAGTCTCTCCGGAGCGCCACAAAGCAACATATGCCCTACTTATTCGTAAAGCCGCCTTCCTACGCTTACGAGGTTAGCTGTCGGGTTCGGGTTGAAAGTTAACCCTACCTGGCACTCAGTTATCTACCGTCTTGCCTACGCTCCGTCACCCGGTGTGGTTGTCTGAATATCGCAAACACCTGGTGTCTGAGTGCCGGACTCACCCCAAAAAAATTGGTTCCCCCGCTTTTCTCCGAAGAAAACTCAGCGTCCTATTCAGTTTAGGTAATTGTAACAGCGAATCCGGGAATTGTCAAGGCAGGCATATCCAGGCCGTTTTCTTGATTTCCTCCGCATTGCGCCCGAATGGTCCATTTTCCTTGCAAGCATGTAATTAAAATATACATTAATTTACCACCGGATCAACCGCATTCAAGTGCGACTTATCGCCAATAACCGACCCCAGGATCATGCCCCGGGCACAAGTATATGTTTGCGTCCGAGATATGAGCCCGTGGAAGCGTCTATGTAATGGTTGTATCCTCCCTTTCCGTTAACCACCCAGAACAGGTTGCAGCCTTCGGGTATGAAGTCCGGGGTGTTATAAGTCGAGAAGTCTTTGTTCAGCGCCTCCAGTCCCCTCACCTGTAGCTTCAGTGAGGTAACCCCGCCGGCCCCGTTCTCCGCGGCGATTTCCACGGCCTGCGGGCTGTCAACCTTCCAGTCGCCGCTCCAGTCGGACACCGGCAGCGTCACGTTCCGGTACAGCGGTTTCCCCGGATTGGTAAGACCTTTCTTGACGGCGGCCCCTTCGAAGGTGCGGTAGTTTACCCCGCAGACTTCTTTTGCGCCCGGCGAGTAGAAATTGGCGTGCCAGTACGACGCTTCCCCCTCGGCTATCGGGGTGGAACTGTACGTCTTATTCGTATCGAACTCTATCAGCACCGCGTCTGCGCCCGCCACCTGTTTACCGTAGGGTCCTATTTTTGCCCAGGCATCCCTTGCCGTCAAATCATCCGAGGCATTTTCCTCGGGCTTTGCTGCCGCGTCCGGCGGTTTCGACTGCTCCGTGCCGGTCGTCCCGGTCTCGGCTGGAGGATTCCCGGTTTTGGAACCCCCGCAGCCCGCAAGGCACAGGGTGAGTAGAAACACCGTCAGGATAACCGGCATCGATCGCCTTAAGCGCATGAGTCTTGTCTCCTTTCCTTAACCCGTATTACCCATTTTTATAAATGTTAGCATGGATTTTCTCAATACAACAGCCGTTAATTAACCGGTACAATAGAAATTAAATCAAACGGGCCCCGGTGCTGGATTCCGCCGAGACCCGCGTGATTCGGTACAATTGGTGTGCTATAGACGGTGCAAACAACCCGCCGTTTTAACCGGTAGCCGGCGTATATGTCACCCTCGCTTCGTGCGACGCTGCATTCCAGTCCACGCTACACCCCAGGTTTTCCGAAATAAAGCGCAGCGGCAGCATGGTCCGCCCGGGGGGCTGGATAAACGGCATAACGTTTTTGTTGCCGGAATCGATCAGCTTTTTCTCACCGTTAACCGTAGCCTGGTTTTTGCCGATCCACAGTTCAATGACCTTGCCCGAAAGTTTTATCGTAACCTTGTTCTCTTTGCTGTTCCAATCCAAGGATGCGCCGAGCGCGTCCGTTACGTATCTTATCGGCAAAAAGGTCCTTCCGTCCCTGATAGTCGGGGCTGTGTCCATATCACGCCAGTTATCGCGGTTGCAATAAGACGTTTTGCCTACATAGAAAGATATTACCGCGACCGTACCCGAGGAGGGTGGAACGACAACCTCGCCGGCGGCGGGCGTCGTCACGCACGATTCGTTGGAATACGTGGAAAAAGCTTCGGCGTTATAAGCTTTCAGTTTGTAACAGTAAGCAGTGTTCGACGATACGCCGTTGTCCTCATAGCTGGTGGTGTTCGCCCCCACTTTGGTGACAAGCGCATAAGCGCCGCTTCCCGTCTTTCTCTCGATAATAATACCTGTTTCGCTGGAGGCGTTATCAACCCACGTGAGTCTGACAAGCTTGCCCGAAAGCGCCTGGGCGGTCAGGGACGTCGGTGCGGGGATGCCGCCGACGGGGGTGGATGCGGGCGGAACCTCCCCGGGCGGGGCTTCGGGAGGAGGACTCGTGCCGCTCAGGGTCGTAGCGCTTGCAGCCGAACCATACGCATACCCGCCGGCGTTGAACGCCTCAACTATATACCAGTATTCCGTTGCCGCGGCCAGACCGGTATCGGTATAACTGGTTGTATCGGCCGCCAGCGTGGTGATTGTAGCGAAATCCGCATAGCTGCCGTGGGCCGCCGCTCCGGCGCGTTTTACCCGGAACCCGGTCTCGTCCGTCGAGCCGTCGAACCAGGTGACTCTTATTGACGAACTTGAGAGAGAGGTTGCCGCCAGGCCTGTCGGCGCTGCGGGAATCCCGCCCGCGGGAGGCGCTCCGGCCAGCGTGGTTACGTTAACGACGTTTGAATAATTCCCGTCACCCCAGTCGTTTCGTCCTATTATCTTATACCAGTACATGGTTGCAGGAGACAGCCCGGAATCGGTATAAGCGGTGACGTTGGCGCCGACGGAGCCCACTTCCGTGAACAATATACCGTCTCCAGACCTGTATATGCAGAAAGCGTTTTCATTGGAGGAATTGTCACGCCACGCCAGGCTGATCGTGCCGGCCGTGGAGCCCGTCATTGTCAACTCCGACGGTGGCGCAGGGCGGCACGCGCCAATGGTGTGGGCGTTGGCTACATTGGAGTAACCAGAGTCGCCGCTGGCGTTATAAGCTCTTATCCTGTACCAGTAAGTGGTGCATTCCGGGAGAGGAACATCTTCAAATGCCCAAGCGCCGGGGCCGACCGTCGCTATTTCCGTAAAGGTCGTTCCGTCGGTAGAGCGTTCGATTCTGAAGCCCAGTTCGTCGGAAGAATTGTCCGTCCAACAAATACCGATTGCGACTGTAGATTCTCCGCACCCCTCCAGGTTCGTCGGCGCCGCCGGGGCCGCCCACGCCGCGGCGCTCCACAGCCCGATAATCATAACCGCCGCGAATAACACCGCCGGGAATCGTTTCAACCCTTTCACATTATCACACCCCATTTCTTATTGTCGTGTTCCGGCCGGAGGCTTCGCCCCTCTGCCGTCAATTATTTAATTTATCGGCGAAACTTTAATAAAGATAAGAATAAAAACAGCTTCACTAATAAAATAAAAAGCCCGGGAACAATCCCGGGACTATATACAAAGGCCGTTAAAACGATTTAACGCGTTAATTTCACGGCCTGCGTTTTCTTTCACTCATTGATTTACCGGTCTATGAAGTACTTTTTCATGTTCCGATACTCCCTTCCGACCCAAAACCCTCCTCCAATAGTCCCGAGAATAAATGGGCAAGTTGTCCGATTGTAGCAATCGCAAGCAATAATGTAAAATTCAGGAGAAGGATTTTCTTTATTTAGTAGAGGAGGGTTATCTTTGAAAAAAGGCCTTGTTCTGATGGCAGCGATGGTTCTTGCGGCTGCTCTCGTTTTAGTGTCCGGCTCGGCGGTAATCGCTGCGACGGCGCAGCAGGCGGCGGGTACAGGTGAAAGGTTTATTGTCGTCATGGATAGCAACGTGGACAAACAGACCGCAAAAGAATACGTCCGCGAAAAAGGAGGGGACGTGCTTTCCGAGTACAACATCATTCCGGCCATGACCGTGCGGCTCGAATCGGACAAGATCCACGGCCTTAAAGGACTCAAAGGGGTTAAGGCGGTCGGAATAGACGGAAGGATCCATGCCGCCGACAACGAGTTGACCAACTCCTGGGGAGTGGCCCATATCGGCGCAGGCGCCGTTCACGACTATAACAAGGGACAGGGAGTAAAGGTGTTTATTCTCGATACAGGCATGGACTATAACCATCCCGACCTGAACGACAACTACGCCGGCGGATACGATTTTGTCAACGATGACGCCGATCCGATGGACGACAACGGCCACGGCACTCACGTCGCGGGCATCATCGCCGCGGAGGACAACGGTTCCGGAGTTGTCGGCGTCGCTCCCGCGTCTTCCATATATGCCTTCAAGGTGATGGACGCCGGCAACGGAGGTTCATGGAGCAGCGTTCTCAGTGCTCTGGACCGTATTTACGGCGATGTTATCAGCGGTGAAAAAATCGTGGTCAATATGAGTTTTGCGAGCGACAGCGACGCGCCCGGCATTCACGAGGCCGTTCAGGCGCTTTACGAAGCCGGCGCGGTGTTGGCGGCTGCGGCGGGTAACACGGGGAATTCCGAGGGAACCGGCGATAACGTCGCATACCCGGCCCGTTACCCTGAGGTAATCGCCGTCGGCGCCACCGACAAGGCAGATGTTCGCGCTTCCTTCTCCGGCACCGGCGTGCAGCTCGAGCTTTCGGCGCCGGGTGTGGATGTCATATCATGCTATCCCGGCGGGGGCTACGCGTACGGCAGCGGAACATCGATGGCCGCGCCGCACGTGGCCGGGACGGCGGCGCTGGCGCTGGCCAACGGCACCTTGACCGACCTTGACGGCGACGGTTCTACCGGCGGTAAGGACTTGCGGTTGCTGCTCACTCAGACCGCGGACGATCTCGGCGTCGCCGGAAGGGACACCCTCTACGGATACGGTCTGGTCGACGCCGACGAAGCCGCGCCGCCCGTGGTGATTCCCAACGGCGCCATAAGCGGAACGGTAACCGATACCGCCGACAACCCCATTGCCGGCGCTAACGTCAGCGACGGCACCCGAACCGTTGTTTCCGGTATTGACGGAACATACTTGATCACGGACGTTCCCCCCGGCGATTATACCGTAACCGCCTCGGCAACCGGTTATCACAGCGCCTCTTATACGGCGGCGGTTTCCGCCGGCGAAACCTTCGTACTCGACTTTCGGCTTTCTCCGGTTCAAAACGGCGCCCTAACAGGCACGGTAACGGACGGCACCGGTCCCATCGCGGGCGCCGCCATCGACCTCACGGCTACCGGCGCCATCCCGTACACCCGCAGCGCCGTTACTGATGAAAACGGCAACTACAGCATTTCCGACCTGCCTCCCGGTGAATACAATGTTACCGCCTCGGCGGACGATTTCCAGGAAGCTTCAACGATTGTGACGGTAACCGAGGGCCAAAGCACTGTGGCCGATTTTATTCTGAACCCGCTGCCGCCTGTGCAAACGGTCAAGGTGTTGTCGATCACGTATTCCACCGAAGGCCGTAAAGACCGGGACCTGGTCGTTACCGCCAACATCGTCGACAGCCTTGGACAACCCGTTACTGGCGCGTCGGTAGACATAACGGTGTTCCGCAGAGACAAACAGTTTTATAGGGGAACAGCCGTTACCGGAACGGACGGAAACGCCGTTTTCGACCCGGGACACGCCCCTAAAGGCGCTTACACCACCACGGTTAACGCCGTTGAAGCGGAAGGCTGCGTCTGGGACGGCGGCACACCGGATAATTCGTGGGTTAAATGATGAGGATTATTCTTAAAAAGCTTTCGCTTTGAATCCAAGGCGCCGAGGAGGAGCGGGTTGCAGCATCCGCTCCTCCTTGCATTCCGCCCTTATCAGCAAAAAAATGCTGAAAGTTGAATGCGCTTAGAATTACATTTGAGCAAAACTTCTCAAACGGCGGATTCAAGTTGACCCGATACCTGCAAAGGTAGTAATATTTACTGAGGTAGTAATATTTACATAAAAAGGAGGTTAGTACCTTTATAAATTACGGGGGAGGGAGAATTTTGAGAAAGAAAGGGCCGACTGTTTTAACCGCGGTTATTTTTATGGCACTTCTTGTTTTGGCGCTCGGAACCGCCGTTTCTTCCATAGCCGGACAAGATGCGCCCGCAGACAAGTTCATCGTCATCCTTGACAACGACTCGTCGAAGAATGCTGTTAAAAATTTCGTAAGAGAAAAAGGCGGGGACGTCCTTTCGGAGTTCAGTATTGTGCCGGGAATGTCCGTGCGCATGGGTCAGGACAAGCTTCCCGGCTTGAAAGCGCTGAAAGGTGTCAAGGAGATAGGGCTCGACGGAAAGATCTACGCCGCCGATGCCGAACTGGACGACTCCTGGGGCGTGAAACGGATCGGCGCAGGCGCCGTTCATGACGCCGGCAATAAAGGACAGGGTATAAAGATAGCCGTCATTGACAGCGGTATTGATTACAATCACCCGGACCTTGATACGAATTACGCGGGCGGTTATGATTTCGTTAACAACGACAATGATCCTATGGACGATCTCGGTCACGGCACGCACGTGGCGGGAATTGTCGCCGCCGAGGATAATGATGCGGGAGTTGTCGGCGTTGCCCCGGAGGCGTCTTTGTATGCATACAAGGTGCTCGGCGCCGACGGCTCGGGGGAATGGAGCGACCTTATCAGGGCTTTGGAAGCGGCTTGTGACTTGTGCGCCGGCGGCCAAAAGGTCGTGGTTAACATGAGCGTGTCGGCTAAAAAGGATGCCCCCGGCGTTCATGATGCCGTTAAGGCGGCATACGAAGCCGGAGCGGTGCTGGTGGCAGCCGCGGGTAACTCGGGGAATCGCGCGGGCGCCGGGGACAGTATAGAGTACCCCGCCCGCTATGAAGAGGTAATCGCCGTCGCGGCAACGGACAACACGGATACCCGCGCCTTCTTTTCCAGCACCGGGCCACAATTGGAGCTTTCCGCTCCGGGTATGGACATTCTTTCCTGCATTCCGGGCGGTGACTACATTGCCGCTTCCGGTACCTCCATGGCTTCGCCCCATGTTACCGGTACCGCCGCCCTTTTTCTGGCCGACAGCTCTCTTGCGGATTTGAACGGCGACGGTGTCGTCAACAACGTCGATGTACGGATGCGTTTGCGTCAAACCGCCGACGACCTGGGACGACCCGGTTGGGACATCCAATATGGGTTCGGACTGGTTGACGCCGACGAAGCGGTGTTTTTACCCGATACCGTCATGGTATCCGACGTTTCTTATTCCACTGCCGGCAGGAAAGATAAAGACCTTATCATCACCGTCGCCCTTTTAGACAACCTTGCTCATCCGGTTCCCTTAGCTTCCGTATCGGTCAAGGTCTCACTCGACGGCGCCGATTACTATTCCGGGACCGGGATAACGGGCTCCGACGGGAAAACGGCGTTTAAGATCAGAAACGCCCCGGGAGGCGTCTATACAACGACGGCGACAGCCGTCAACGCGCCCGGTCTGACCTGGGACGGAAACACACCTTATAACTCGTATACGAAGTAGTATTGAGCGCCTAATTACGCCGCGAAAAATTCGGAAACATAAGAGGATGGCCAGTGCCATCCTCTTACCTTTCTTCCGACATGCGCACGCTTTAATAAATCTGCCGTTTTAAAACACTTTTAATTGAAAAGCTTCCCATTTTCGCAGGAGGCATTCCAGTCTAATAATTTACTTTATCAAATCAATCAACCTTTCAACCATTGAAGCCGTTTCCGCGCGTGTAGCCGTGTTTTGCGGCCTGAATGTGTTATCCGGGTATCCGCCGATTACGCCTTTCCCGTATGCTACTCCTACGGCGCGTTCAGCCCAGACCGGAATCTGTGCCGTATCCGCGAAATCCAGAGCCGCCGGTGTCACGGCGCCCAGCTTCTTCTCTATGACCCGCGCCAGCATCGCCGCAAGCTCCGCCCTGCTGACAAGACGCTCAGGCTCAAAATTAATGCTGCCGTCCGGTTGCGGATATCCTTTGACCAGACCGTCATACACCGCCGCCGCTACCGCGCTTCTTACCCAGGCCGCTATTTTGTCACTGTCTCCGAACATGAGATAATCCTCGTCACCGGGGGCCAGGTTCAAAACCCTAACCAGAATCGCCGTCACTTCGGCGCGGGTGATGTTTTTGTCCGGTTCGAACGTGCCATCCGGATAGCCGCCGAAGATATCCATACCGGCCAGCCTGGAAACACTTTCGGCCGCCCAGTGGCCGCTCATGTCACTAAAGCCTACCGGTACCGGCGCAGGTTTGACCTGAGCCTTTTCGGTCGTGAAGCTTAAGGTAAAGTCCTTTGCCAAATCGTTGCCTTTAGTATCCTTGACCGCGCCGGCCGGTACGGTGACCGTATATTTAGTACCAAAACCAAGCCTGGTGTCCGGCTTTAAAATGAGCGTTTTGACGTCGATCTTTCTGCTCAGATTTACAGTTTTACCTTTGTCGTCTTTTACTGAAATGTTGTTATAAGCGCTTCCCTCTTTAATCTCCTCGCTAAAAGTGAGCGTTATCGACGTATCAACCGGTATTCCCGTTGCGCCGTCTGCCGGCTGCGTACCCGTAACCACAGGCGGGGTAGTATCAACAACCGCTCCACCTCCACCGCCGCCGCCACCGCCGCCTCCGGGTGAAGGTGGGGATGCTGTGGCGAAGCCGAAGCCATAACCATTCGTAAGGGCGTTGCCCGCCAGGTCCTTCACTGCACCGGCTGGGATGTATACAGTGTAACTCACACTGTAATCGAGGTTGCCGACCGGGTCAATGGTGAGTACGTTATTGTTAACACCATAAGTGATCGTCACCACCGTGTCGCCTTTCTGTAGCTTGATACCGCTGACATTGTCACCTAACACTACCGGTTCACTGAAGGTGATGGCGACTAGTGAATCAACAGGGACATCCGTTGTCCATGGAAGTGGGTCCGTGACCACGACGGTTGGAGGTGTTTTGTCCACATAGCGCGCAATGATGAGTTCCTGCGGGGTCGCGGGAGTGAGTCCTCCGATACTTGCCACAACGTTGCCATATTCCGCCTCGTTAATATCTGCAATCTTAATCGTGGCCGTGACTGTAAACATAGTTCTTCTTTCTGTCTGGTATGCCGCATTTGTAACAGTGTCGATAAAAAGGTCCCTTTCATCAATTCGGAAGTTTACCTTTTCGAGCCAGGTATTATCACCGGCCTCTATATATGGAATACCTATGGACTTCCACTCAAAGCCAGATGGCAACCTAAGTTTCAGGCTCTCCGTGCTGGTCTTGAAGGCTTTTGGAGAGTTTTCATGAAATCGCATGTATACATTAACCTCATTAGAAAAAGTGTGAATCTCCGGAACCGAAACAGATACTTGACCAACTACGCAGCGCCCGACCACTACAGAAGCATTTGGAAAGCCGGATGTGCATGGAGCCGAAAGGGACAAAGTGATGTCACCCGAAGCGCCGACGGGCACCAAAATGTTATTAAGGGTTATAAATATGCACCCGTCGTTACTTTCAAGCAATCCCCTATCTGTCACCTGATCCAGCCATATCTTTATCCCGTTATTTGACAACCTTTTGGCTTTAAAGACAGCACCGTCAAAACCGTTATCTTCAAAACAACCGCCATCTACCGGAGATATCAGATTGTAAACTGCTTCAATGATACCATTTGCATCTGTCTGCAGCGTGTCCCAATCAAACTCAAAGCCGTCGGGTAAGTATAAATCCATCTCACCGGCAGCTCCCGAATAAACCGAGCCGGCGATTGTGCTTATTCTCACAGACCCAAGTTGATAACGATCACCGTCAGCCGGAACAGGAGGTGTGGTAAGGGCCAAAATTATACTGCCACGTATCGGTTCAGTCGTGAATCCGAAGGTATAATCATTCGCAAGTGCTTTACCTGCCAGATCCGTCACTGAACCGGCCGGGACGTAGACGGTATAGTTGGTACGATGATCAAGGTTACTCGGGACGATGGTCAGTACGTTATTACTGACGTTGTAAGTCTCAGCTATCACACTGTCGCCTTTCCTCAGCGCGATACCACCGGCGTTATCACCTAACAGTACGGGTTCGTTAAAGTTGAGAGTAATCACTTGATTAACCGGTACGCAGGTAGTATTGTCTATTGGGTCGGTGCTAACCACGACCGGCGGTTGCACGCTGTTAAGGGCGTCCGCCCTGCCGTTGCCGTAAATATTGTCGAAACCCGAATCACCCAGGTCCACCGCCTCTGACGTTACAATATTGCGTATTTCGGCGGCGGTTTTACCGGGGTATTGCGCCCAGGTCAAGGCCGCAATTGCCGCCACGTGAGGCGCCGCTGCGCTCGTGCCGAAAAAGCTGCTTGGGAAATCTCCTGCGCCGGTTACCTCAACACCGGACATCCCGCATACATCCGGTTTACTTCTTAACTCACTCGACGGGTAGCTGATGGTAACCGGGCCATGCGAGGAGTAGTAGGCAATCAGGTCATTGTTCGGGTAATCAATGGCCCCGACCGCAATGGCACCCGGTACGGCCGGGTGTCCGAAGATTGAATCCCCTTCGGTAAGGTTATCTGAATATAGTGTTGCTGCGTCAGGGTATACAAAAACCTCGAGAGTTTTAGAACTCCCCCAATTCCGAAATGCGGTAATTTCGATATCAACCGCGGTAGAACCATTGTTATAACAAATAAGCCCTTCGAGAGGATCGTCATTGCCATTCTGGTCTTCATCGCTGTACGCAAGCAAATTATCCGTACCGTATTCCCAGAGATATAGACCATAATCATTGGCAGATGCGCCGAACTTATCGTTCCACTGCATAACAATACGGAATTGGCCATTGGCAGGAATATTGATACGTAAGGTCTTAAATAACGGATCGGTTCCGTGACTGAAGTCATGCCAGCCACCGGCGTAGCTATAATACTCACCTTGATAGTGTCTTTTTACCCAGTTTCCCGCCGAAGAAACGTAAACTATTTCGTTGCTAATAACTTCACTCACATGTTGGGCAATCACGCCGTCTTCGAAAAAGGGTTCCAAGATCCAGGCTATGTCGTCGATAATCACCTTGCATCCGGCTGATACCAGGTCATCAATGGCGCTGTTAAACGCAAGTTCGTTTGTTCCATAATCATGAAAATAGAGCTGGGCCCCGGGAGCAAGGTCGTAAACGATTTCGAGTATTGCGGTGCCTTCGTCGCCACCCTGAGAGTTACTTAAAACAGTTAAATTCGCCGGCAGGTCACCTGAGTCTCTGGCATTCGTCCAGTGGTCTACGCCGTCAGAAATAACACCTATTTTAATGCCCGAACCATACTGACCGTAAAGCGATCGCACTTGGTCGGCGCGGTGGACGACGTCTCCTTCCGTATTTACCGATCCGGTTTCAATTACCGGCGGCATCACGGTCCGAACGGCGCGTACGGCTTCAATTTCGGCCAGCTTTTCCAACTGACACACTTCCACCCATGCCACCGCGAGGTGATTTTCCTCGTCGCGGTCGGTGACCTCCTGAGCATAGGAATCAATTACATCCGTTCCCGCCCGCGAATCAAGAAAAACATAAACATATACCAGGTCCCTGTCTTCTTTGTATAGAGCGTTTTCAGCCGCGAGAGCCGGACGGATTTGTTTCAACTCGCTCATTTTTTTCTTGATATCGTACCTTGTTTGGGTTGGAGGTAAAAAACTGCTGTCAACTAATTGAAGAAGATCAGTACTAAGCTTTTTCTGTCCGGGCTTAATAACCGCCTTTCTGTTTTCTAATATTCGTAATAATTCAGTTCTCTGTCTAATCACAGCATCCATTGATACTTGATCCTGGCGAAGCTCGGAGAATTCCTTAGTCTGAGCTTCAGCGCCGGTACAGAACAATAAGAACATTAAAAATGCAGCCAAAAAGTAACGGACCCGCCCCGACACACTAAACACCCCTTTTTACCTATATTTGTGACATTAACAACGCCTGTTACTCAGGTATTGTCACTTCCGCTCTTCCATTGGTTATTTCCATGAAATAATCATAATTCCTTCTGATTAATGATAAATATTAACATGTATGTATGCCGATAAGCAACATAATGTTGGCACAAGGTAATCAATGGCAGACGGTGTATATGACAACATATTATCGGTTTCGATGAATTACTATGATTTATTATAAATTTCTATATTTTTTGACAATCTAAAGATTTAAACCGCTACGAACGAAAAAAGCCTTATGTTAGTGCATACACATAAGGCCGCTTTTTTTGTTCGCCTAATTTACCTTGCTCTGGTAAATTTAATTAATAATTATAAACCCATAACCTCGTCTCACAGCCACTTCTTCTTCCTGAAACAGACCAGCATCAAAACTGCGACCGATATCATCAAAAGCCAGAGCGCGGGGTAGCCCCAACGCCATTCGAGTTCCGGCATATATCTGAAGTTCATGCCGTAAACCCCCACGATGAAGGTAAGGGGAATGAAAAGGGTGGCGATTATCGTCAAAACCTTCATAATTTCGTTCATCCGGTTGCTGACGCTTGACAGATAGATGTCGAGCATCCCGGAAAGTATGTCCCGGAATGTTTCAATGGTATCGATGACCTGAATGGTATGGTCGTAAACATCCCTCAGGAATACTTCCGTCGATTCCTTAAACAGCGAAGGTTTTTCCCGCTCCAGCCCGCTTATGACTTCCCTTAGCGGCCAGACGGACCGGCGCAGGAAAATCATCTCTCTTTTCATCGCGTGTATCGCGTGCAGCGTGTCGGTACCGGGGTTGGTCACAAGCTTTTCTTCAAGGAATTCCACCCGCTCGCCGAGCTTTTCGAGTATGGCGAAGTAGTTGTCCACCACCATATCCAGTAATGAGTAAGCCAGGTAGTCCGCACCGAGTTTTCTAATCCGTCCCTTTGCCGACCGTATGCGCTCCCTGAGCGGCCCGAATACGTCCTGCCCTTCTTGTATGGATATAACGCGGTTTTCCTCAAGGATCAAACTTACCTGCTCGGCCAATGTCTGTTGGCTTTTCTCGTCAAAGTGAAGTATTTTAAAGACAATATAGATGTAATTATCAAAATACTCGATTTTCGGACGCTGGTCGGTGTTGAGTATATCCTCCATGGTGAGCGGGTGGATTCCGAAACGCGCGCCGAGTTCTTCCAAAACCTCAACCTTTTGCAGGCCGGTAACGCTTATCCAGGTTACACCGGGTTTCACAGCGGTAAGAGAGTCGACGGACGCAACCTCTTCCTCCCGGGTATGCGACTCGCTGTATTCAAGCAGCGTGACCTTTGGCTCTCCGCTTCTTTTCTCCCCGATGTGGACCAGGGTCCCCGGCGGGAGACCGGCCTTGATCGACCTTATTTTATACAGCTTTTGCATTGTTTTCTCCCGTGACCGAGCGGCAGGCTAATCAGGCTTTTTCTATCGTATCGAGGGGAGGGACCAGTTATTCAATTCCTGTAAAAATGAATGGTTAGTTAGATCAATTTGTACCGGAGAAATCGAAATATAGCCCTGCTTCACGGCCCAGACGTCGGTATCCGTATCGTCGCCGTTCAGATCAAGCGGCTCGCCCGCCATCCAGAAATACACGCGCCCCCGCGGATCGGTCCTCCGGTCGATAACGTTAACATACCTGATATCCCCGAGCTTGGTCACCTTCACACCCCTGGGCTTGCCCGGCGGAACGTTGACGTTTAGCAGCGTCCCCGGAGGGAGTGTGTGCCGGACGACCTCCTTCACGAGATCCTCGACAAAACGCACCGCATAAGCGTAATCCGGCTCATCATGTGTGGCCAGTGAAACGGCGATTGAAGGAATGCCGTTAATCACGCCTTCCACAGCGGCGGAAACCGTTCCGGAATAAAGGACATCGGTGCCTACATTGGGGCCCAGGTTGATCCCGGAAATTAGAAAATCGGGTTTTTCCGGCAGCAGCGCCTCCATCCCGAGTTTAACGCAGTCGGTGGGGGTGCCGTCGACCACCCATCCCCGCAAACCCTCCCTCCGGAAACCCGCCTCCCGCACCCGGAGCGGGCGGTGAACCGTAATTGAGTGCCCGGCGGCGCTTCTTTCCCTGTCGGGAGCGATAACGTAAAGCTCTGAGGATTCCTTAAAGGCGTCACGTAGAACCGTTATCCCCATGGCAAATATCCCGTCGTCATTTGTCAGCAGTACCCGCAAACCTCCAGCTCCCCTTTACATAAACATCATGTCTCGTATATGGTAATCGTCATTTTACCCGTTTCCTTGTCTTTGGTAAGCCCAAAGATGACTTTCTTCTGTTTGAGCGTTTTATTAAAAAAATCTATGACCTTATATAGCTCTTCCCATGCCTCAAAAGAGCGTGTGGCAATAATCTGAAGCTTCGGTGATTCTTCTGGCTTCGTCATTATTTTTTCCCCGTTTTAACAGGATTGCGCTAAACATGAAAGAAGGTTTGATTAGCGGCAGATAAACCCCGGCATTAATCAATTAAGACTCGGTTTCATTTTTCAAGCGTCGCTGTTGATTTACAATCGAAGTTCTCTGCCCCGGATCAGTGCGAATGCCTCGGCCCGCGTCGCGGGGTTCTGTTGGAAGATTCCACGCACCGCCGAGGTCACGGTTTTTGTCCCGGGCTTCCTTACCCCGCGCATCGTCATACACATGTGTTCGGCCTCTATTACTACCAGAACCCCCCGTGGTTCGAGCCTCCTCATTATAGCATTCGCTATCTGGGTGGTCAACCGCTCCTGCAGTTGGGGACGCCGGGCGAATCCGTCCGCCACCCGCGCCATTTTACTGAGCCCCGTGATGTTACCTGCGCGCGGAACGTAAGCGACATGCGCCACGCCGACGAAGGGCAGCAGGTGGTGTTCGCAAACCGAATAGATAGGGATGTCGCGCACCAATACCATTTCTTCATGGTTTTCGGTGAAATACTTCTCCAGATGGGACGCCGGGTCTTCTTCCAATCCGGAAAAAATCTCCTGGTACATCCGCGCAACCCGCTCAGGAGTCTCCTTCAACCCTTCCCTGTCCGGGTTCTCGCCGATGGCCTCGATTATCATCAAGACCGCCCGTTCAATCTTTTCTTTGTCAAACATCCGTCCCCCCCCTTAAAACATTCCTTTACAGCATGCCGCACCAACGGTGTATCTGCGGTATCACGCGAACGTCGCTCGCAACCTCCGACGCCAGTGCCTGGAACCGCAGCAGCAGCAGCGGCGTCGTTTTCTTGGCGCGGTCATGCGTCGTCAACGGCTGTAGTATGAGAGGCGCGCCCGCAGACTCGGCCATTTCAGCCGCCATAAGTACCTCTTCGGCCGCCGTTTCCTTTGACACAACAGCTTTAAGAAAGATCTCCTTACCCCCGACCGCCGAAATAAACCGCCGGTGCGCCTCCCATAACGGCCCCATCCCCGTGGCGCTCGGGAGTTTTACGTCCATACTGATTATATCGACCCGGTCAATTACCGCGGCAAGCTCTTCCGCAAGAGAACCGTTCGTTTCCAGGTAAATCCCTTTACGCGAGCCCGCCAGCAAGGGAATGAGCGCTTTCAGGAACCCCGGGTAGAGCAGCGGTTCGCCGCCCGTCAGGCTTACGGCGTGATAATCACGTGTTCGCCATCCGGAAAGTAGCACCGCGATCTCCTCGGGCGTAAGCGGGTTTGGGATGCTGGTGAATTTCCGGCTGCCCGGTTCCACCTCAACCCTGCATTTTGCCGGCACGTCCCGCGGCGTGTCGCAGTAACGGCACGTCAGGTTGCAGCCGGCAAAACGGATAAAGAGGTGGCGGCATCCGATATACGGACCTTCTCCCTGAATTGAGGAGAATATCTCCCTCAAGGGAACGGGCTTTATGTCACTCCCCTTACCTTGCATCGCGCCAGATCCACCCCTTTCATCTCACCGGAATAGGCGGAAAGCACCCGTCCCGTCAGTTCCGGGATCCTGCCTTCCGGCCAGCTGAGTTCGAGAAGCCCTGCCGCCGGTACAGGTACGCCCTCGGTCCTCACGTTAATGCCGAAATGAACCATGGTGGAGACGGGTGTTATCGTCGCTATGGAAACAGACAGCTTCCTTTCGTTCGCATAGAGGTCGTCTCCCCGCCTTTTTAAGCGCTCCGGCGATGCCTCTTCGAGTATATCTTTGACCAGCGCCGATAAAAGCCGCTGCCTGAGTACCGCCCTTTCCAGGTCGCTTTCGAAATGCTCTATAATAAAATGCAGCATATCGGGGCTGTAGATATAAAAACCCTGAAGACGGTCGGCGATGTCCACCAGCGAGTTTCCCTTTACTCTACAGGGACCTCTAAAGGCCACGATGCTGTCCCCCTGCAGGCAAAAACGTTTGAACGCCCATAAGGAAGAAAGCTGACTGCCGTCGTAACTAATCGTCTCCTCCGCAAAAAAGGTATGCATTTTCCCACGTCCCTCCTGTTCCTAACCCGGATAAACCGGAACTAAAGATTTTTACCACAGAGGCACAGAGAACACGGAGGAAACACAATATCTTCATGGTTTTCTTCTCCGGATGCCTTCCTTAAAAACGGCAACGTTGAAGTTGATCAGTAACCCGAGCTTCCATCCTCCCAACTTCAGGTACGTAAGCAATTGAGCCTCGTGGATGGGTTCAATGGATGTGATTGTCTTTATCCGGCCCAAGTGCCCTATGCACCTCAATTGCTGCTCTAATTATCTATTCTGTTATCCTGTTTAGTTCCCTCTCTGTGCGCTCTGTGTCTCTTTGGTTAGTTTTTCTTGCCGTTTTTCTTAGATCTGGCGTTAAAGGCCCCAGCGCCCGGTAAAACCGCCGGCAGCTCTCGCAGCGCCCGCACATCTCCTTTTCCCCCCGGTAGCAGCTCCAGATAAGCTCGAAAGGCACACCCAGTCTTTTCCCCAGTTCCACGATCCCGGTCTTGTCAAGGTGCTGGGTGTAGCTTACCACCCGGACCCGGTTTTGGGTCGAATAGCGAAGCGCCGCTGTCGCCGCCGCGGCGAAAGCCATGCTGTTGTCGGGAAAAGTCGCCGCCTCCTCCCGGTTAAAACCGGCTATCACCGTCGAAGCGTCCAACTGCTCCGCGAAAGCCGCCGCAATGCTGATAAATATCCCGTTCCGGTTCGGCACCCACACCCGCAGCGCATTTTCTGCAGCCTGCCCGGGATCGTCGAGTTCAAAGTTCCCCGGTTCCGGCAGTTCTTTCCCCGAAATCAGGGCCGAGTCTGTTATTGAACCTAAGAAAGGAAGTCCTATGGTTTGCTGCGCGACCCCGTAGTGCGACGAAAGCGCTTGCGCCGCCTCGATCTCCCGCACCGCTGCCTGCTGTCCGTAATCGAACGTCAGACACAGTTGAACCGCGCCGTCCTGCAAAGCATGGGCAAGTGAAACCGCCGAATCGAGACCTCCGGAAAGCAAAACCACGCTTTTCAGGGGCCGCTGCACGTCAGCGCCGGTCGATCGGGACGTGCGAAGCGGGAGGTGTGAAGTGTGATTACTTTTAGGAACCTGCCTGCCGAATTCGCTCAACGGCCCACTTCCAAATATCACATCTTTCAGTCCACGGCCTTCAGGCCTTTTCCAAGCGGCGCCATCTTTCACGGTTTGTACACCACCCATGCACCGGGAGACTCGGCCACTTTTACCTCTTTTACCTTTACGTTCGGGTAGGCCGAGAGCCCCGCGACAACTGCCTCCAAGATGCTGCGCGCGATGTTTTCCGCTGTCGGCTGCCGACCGGCGCTGAACGGCGGCGTCTCGTTCAGGTAACGGTGGTCGAATACCGCCACGGCGTCTCGTGCCAATTGCTTTAGTATGGTGAAATCGAGCAGCATCCCCGACGAGTTCAATTCTTTCCCGGCAACGGTTACCGCAACCGTCCAGTTGTGCCCGTGCAGTCGCCCGCAGGGCGAATCATGCCCTTCCAGACAATGCGCCGCGGCAAAAGACGTCTCGACCGTAAGCTCGTACAATTCAATCCTCCGTTAATAAGTTCAAAGTTTAAAGTTCAAGGTTCAAAGTTCAAGGTTTGAAACACAGAATAACCTTTTCCAAAGGCTGAGGCAGTCAGAATAAAGAATATAGAATTGAAAAAGTATTATCTATTCTACAGTCCGCCTTCTACCTTCTAGCTACTGCCTACTGCCTACTGCCTACTGTCTACTGTCTACTGCCTACCGGCTACTATATCATATCCGGCTTGCGCGGCCGGCCGTACACCGTTGCGGAAACCATTGCGCCCACAGCCGCCACCGCCGCGGCGGTCAAATAAGCCTCCCGGCAGGCCGTTCCCGTCAATCCGCCGATAACAGCACCCGCCTGCCGCTCCGTAAACACGGCGGCCACCGCGATCCCGAAAGTCATACCAACACTCCGCGACATGGCCATCACCCCGCCGGCGATACCCAGCCGTTCCCGGGGGACCGAACCCATAACGGCGCTGTTATTCGGCGATTGAAACAGACCTGTGCCGACCCCGAAAACGGCAAGCCGCCACGCGATGTCCGTCGCGTGCGTGCTGGTGCTGATCAACCCGAGGAAACCAGCGCCGGCCGCGCAGCACAAAGAACCCACAACCGCAAGCCAACGGGACCCGATATAGTCGGATACGGTACCCGCCACGGGCGCCACCGCAAGCACCGAAAGCGGAAAGGCCGTCATGACCATACCGGCCTTGTCGGCTCCGAAACCCAACCGCTGCTGCAGGAAAAAGGTAGTGGTGAAAACGACAACGTACTGCGCCATGTAGTTAAAAAATGCAGCCAGATTGCCGGCGGTAAAAATCCGTTCCGTAAATATTCCAAGGTCCAACATCGGGTAAGGGCTGCGCCTTTCCTGCATCCAGAATCCGTATATACCGGCGATGCATAAGAACAACAGCAGGAACACGTTCCCCGGAAAATACAACTGCCTGCCCTGAGTGAGCAGCAACAACCCGCTGGTCAGTGATATAAATATGAGGACCGCTCCCGCCCAGTCGAACGGTTCTTTTTTTCTTTTCTCGTCAAACGGGATGACCCAAAGACCCCAAAGAAGTGCTATCAACCCTATGGGCACGTTTACATAAAACACCAGCCGCCAGTCAAAGTGCTGGGTGATGAAACCTCCCAAAGCCGGCCCCGCGCTGAGCCCCGCCGCCGCCACCATGGCATTGAGCCCCAGGGCGCGCCCCCGCTCTCCCCTGGGGAATACGGCGGTGATGATCCCTGGCGCTATGGCCACGCTCATGCCGGCCCCGATAGCCTGCAGCGCCCGGCACGCTATCAGTATATAAAGGTTCGGCGCCATACCGCAACCAACCGAACCCAACGTGAAAATCCCTACCCCCGCAAGGTACACGCCGCGCTTACCGAAAAGGTCCCCGAGGCGTCCGTAAATCAATATGAAGCAGCCGATAAACAACAGGTAGGCCATGGAAACCCAACTGACGGCTGCGGCATCTGCTTTGAAGTCCTGGGCGATCCGTGGAAGCGCTATATAAACGATACTGGCATCCAGCGGGCCCATTACGGTCCCGGCCTGAACCGCCGCCAGAACCGCCCATTTGCTGCTGCTTCCCTGTGCCAATCCGTGTCTCCCCGTGTAAGTATTCCATGAACCCCGCAGGGCGTGGCAAGAAGCGGCTCACAGATAATGTAATTCGGAAATCAGATCTGGATATCGGCAGCCGGATTCAATAAAGTGACTCTACTTTCCGTAATTGAGACATCCTTGGACGGTACAGTCTATTACTCGCGGAGCAACCGGGACACCGCGGGCACCGCATCGTTTTCATTTACTAGTATGCTGTCACCGGTTTTCCGGCTACGCACCTCCACCAAACCCTCTGAAACGTTGCGGCCCGCCGTAACCCGCACCGGATAGCCTATCAGATCAGCATCCTTGAATTTAACCCCGGGCCGTTCGTCGCGGTCGTCCAGAACAGCTTCCAATCCGGACGCCGTCAATGTTTCATACACCTTCCCGGCTGCCGCATTCTGCTGCGCGTCCTGGTTGTTTACCGGCAGGACCGCAACTTGGAACGGCGCAATGGATGCGGGCCAGACAATCCCTTGGGCGTCATGGTTCTGTTCGACCGCCGCGGCCATCGACCGGCTCACTCCGATCCCGTAGGTGCCCATCACCATCGGATGCTTTTCTCCCTGCTCGTCGAGAAAATTCGCTTCCATCAACCGGCTGTACTTTTCCCCCAGTTTGAATACCTGCCCCACCTCGATCCCCCGGACCGCAAGCATCGGTCGGCCGCAACGGGGACAAGGGTCGCCCGCCGCGACCAGTCTTATATCGGCCACGTTTTGAACCTCGAAATCCCGTCCCAGACAAACGTTACGGTAATGAGCGTCGTTTTTATTGGCGCCCGCCACCCCCGATTTAAGCGCCGCAACCTCAAGATCTATAACCATCGGAAGGTCAAGGCCCACCGGCCCCGCAAATCCGACCGGCGATCCGGTCGCGGCCTCCACCGTCACGGCGTCCGCAAGCTCGAGGTTCAAAACGTCGAGATGATTTTGCAGTTTCACCTCGTTGACCTCCCGGTCCCCCCTGATCAGGGCGGCCGCCAATCCGCGTTCCGTACGGTAAATGAGTGTTTTGACCAGTTGGTTCGGTTTTACCCCCAGAAACCCGGTAACCTCTTCCACGGTGCGCATTCCCGGTGTAGCCACAAGTTCCAGCGGCCTTTCTTCGCCGCCGGTCAAAGGATTAAACAGGCTTTCGGCCTTTTCCACGTTGGCGGCGTACCCGCAGGCCCCATCCGTGCAGTATACGACTTCCGCCTCGCCCGAATCCGCCAGCACCATAAACTCGTGACTGCCGCTGCCGCCGATGGCGCCGGAATCCGCCTCCACCGCCCGGAACCTCAACCCCATCCGTGTAAAAACCCGGCTGTAAGCGTCGTACATCACCCTGTAAGTGTCGTCAAGTTCCTTCTCATTCCGGTGGAAGGAGTAGAGGTCTTTCATGATGAACTCTCGACCGCGCAGGAGGCCGAAACGCGGCCGGCGTTCGTCACGGTACTTGTTCTGGATCTGATAAAGCATAAGCGGCAGTTGTTTGTAAGAGCGTACCTCAGCGGCGACCAGGGATGTCACCATCTCTTCGTGTGTCGGACCCAGGCAGAAGTCGCGTTCATGCCTGTCGTTAAGCCGGAATAGTTCCGAACCGTACACGTTCCATCGTCCCGAACGGTGCCACAATTCAGCCGGCTGCACGATGGGCATCATTATCTCCAGACCGCCGGCCCGGTTCATCTCTTCCCTGATAATGCCGATGATTTTCAGTAAAACGCGCTGGGCAAGGGGCAAATATGTGTAGACCCCCGATGCCACCTTACGGATAAACCCCGCCCGCAGCAACAGCTGGTGGCTTATAACCTCGGCCTCGGCCGGGATCTCGCGCAGCGTTGGAATCAGCAGTTCGGAAACACGCAAAATTCTTACCTCCCCTAAAAACGATCAACCGCCAAGACGCCAAGAAAATGTATGAATTAAGAAAATGTTTACGCGTCAGAACCGCTTTTGCCCTTAACGTAGAACGTAGAACCTCAAACTCCCGCTATGCCCATCGCTATTATTTCTTTGAGAAGGCTTTCGGCAAGCTCCGTCTCGGGGATCGTCCGCACCGGCTCTCCCTTGCGGAAGAGCAAACCCACACCCTTACCGCCGGCGATTCCCACGTCCGCTTCCCGCGCTTCTCCCGGACCGTTTACCACACAACCCATCACCGCTACCTTCAGCGGCGTCGTTACGCCCTGAAGCCTTTCCTCGATATAGGTTGCCAGATTAATCAGATCTATTTCGCAGCGCCCGCAGGTAGGACAGGAGATAAGCTCCACCCCGCGCCGCCGCAAGCCGAGGGCTTTGAGTATTTCCCATGCCGCCCAAACCTCGTGCCGCGGCGCGGCGGTAAGCGATACCCGCATGGTGTCTCCTATCCCTTCGGAAAGCAATACACCGATGCCTATGGCTGATTTTATCAACCCCGAGCGGATGGTTCCCGCTTCGGTCACCCCTACGTGGAGGGGATAATCCACCGCACCGGCAAGCAGACGGTAAGCGTTAATCATCATAGAAACATCCGCCGCTTTGACCGAGACCTTAATCGCGTTGAAATCCATGTCTTCTAGCAGCCGGATGTTATCCGCGGCGCTTTCCACCAGCGCCTCCGCGGTAACGCCGCCGTATTTTTTCAACAGCCGCTTCTCCAAAGAGCCGGCGTTGACCCCGATGCGGATAGGAACGCCGCGCTCCCGGGCCTCGCACACCACCGTGCGCACCTTCTCGCGGCTGCCGATGTTCCCGGGGTTCAGCCGCAAACCGTCAATCCCCGCCTCAAGCGCCCGTAACGCCAGACGGTAGTCAAAATGAATATCGGCGATTACGGGTATCGGAGACCCCGCCTTTATTTTCGGCAACGCAGCCGCCGCTTCCGCGTCGGGAACAGCCACCCTGATCACTTCGCAGCCGCAGGCCGCGCACTCCATGATCTGCGCCAGGGTGCCGTCCGGATCGCGCGTATCGGTGTTGGTCATAGACTGTATAACAACGGGCGCCCCGCCGCCGACCGTCACGCCGCCGATTTTTACCGGGCGCGTCAACCGTTTGTGCGTTACCGCATCAACCTGGCGCGACCGCCCCGCGGACCGGTCCTCCCCCTGTGTGGGACACACATCCGCTTGAGCAGCCGTGTTACATTCCGTCAAGTGTTCATCCTTCATGTTTAAAAGCTTCCTCGTATGGCTTTTTGTGTTACACAATGCAGTTAAGCAACACGCTTACGGGTCTATATTTTCATCCTTATAAACACGCCTTTTCGCTGTGCTCAGGCACAAAACATTATGAAATTGTCCAGATTTACGCATTACTCATTTTGGTTCCCTTGGCGTCTTGGCGGTTGATTTATTTCCATATTCTTAGTCCATTTTCAGATTTCGTTGTGCCGCTGAATGCGGCATGTGGGACTCTTCTTTAATTCCGCTTAAAAATTACAGGCCGTTTCCCGCCTGTAATTTTATGGAGCTATTCTTCTCAGTCAAAGGTCGGGGCATTCCTTGCCGCGGCAGGTGTACGGCGCACTCCGCCGCTTTGCCCGGAATCCTACTTAACGCCTGCCGACAGCTGAAGGATGTCGTGATAAGTAACCGCGACCATCAATAGTATTAAAATTCCGAAACCGAACAGGTGGACCATGTTTTCCTTGGCCGGGTCGATCGGGTGTCTGGTAACACCCTCCCACGCCAGAAAACCGATCCGGGCGCCGTCGAGTGCCGGAATGGGCAGGAGGTTAAAAAACCCAACGTTTATACTCAGAAAAGCCACCATCTCCACAAGGTATAACAGGCCGTGTTTCGCTGCCTGCCCGATATAGGCGATCACCCGAACAGGCCCGCTTATTTCATCCGTCGGTGCGGCACCGATAAACACGTCTCGGATAAAGCCGGCGATTAGCCCCGTAACCATTCCGGTGTACTGAACCCCCTGGCCTAATGCTTCGACACCGTTAATCTTCCTGTACGCGAGAACCTTGTCCCCGATTTCGATCCCTACCTTGCCTTTCCCGTCCGCCTCCACACGCGGTAACACCGCCACCTTCAACTGCCGTCCTTTTCGTTCGACGGTTAAAACCTTCTCGCGGCCGGGGTTCTCCCCAAGCCGGGTAGACACTTCCTCGGATCTGGTCACCCGTTGTCCGTCGACGGCCAGGATCCGGTCCCCTTCCTTTATTCCTGCGGCAACGGCGGGATATCCGGGAAGCACTTTGGCCACCTGAGGGACGATGACCTCGGGAATTCCCTGAGAGAAAGCGATAACCGCTATCGCCACCACCGCAAGGACGAAATTCATCGCTGGCCCCGCCGTAATTACGGCCAGCCGGCTGAGAACCGGTTTGCGCGCGAAGCTGTAAGGCTGGTCCCGCTCGGGATCATCAGGGTCCATACCGATAAGCCGGACAAACCCTCCCAGCGGTACCGCCCTGAGGTTGTAGGCGCTTTTCCCTCTTTTAATGCCCCACAACCGGGGCCCAAATCCGAGACTGAACTCGTGGACACCTATTCCCACAGCGCGGGCCATCAAGAAATGACCGGCCTCATGAATAAAAACCAGTACACCCAGCACCACGACTACCGCAATAATAGTCGGAACATTAGATAAAACAATAGTCAGCATCTTTTCAACTCCCTGATAACCTCTTGTGCCTTATCCCTTGCCCATTTATCGGCCGCCAGAACCTGCGCCAGATCGGGCGCCTTTTTTACGGAGTGGGCGGAAACCGTTTTTTCCACCACCTCCGGAATCCGGGTAAAAGGGATATTCCCCGCCAGAAAATCGGACACTGCTACCTCGTTCGCCGCGTTTAAAACCGCGGGCATGGTCCCGCCTATCCGTCCGGCGGTAACCGCTAATTCAAGGCACGGAAAGCGGGCCGTATCCGGTTCCTCGAAAGTAAGACTTCCCACCGCCGCAAGGTTAAGCGGCGTGACACTGTTCCCCGTCCTCTCCGGGTAAGTGAGGGCATACAGGATGGGAAGTCGCATATCCGCCGTGCTCAACGCCGCGATGACCGTGCCGTCATCGAACTCAACCATCCCGTGCACGATACTCTGCGGGTGCACCAGTACCATTATGTTATCATAATCAGACCCAAACAGCCAGTGCGCCTCGATAACCTCCAAACCCTTATTCATCAGGGTAGCCGAGTCTATGGTGATTTTAGGTCCCATACGCCATGTCGGATGTTTAAGCGCCGTTTCCGCCGTAACCCGCGACAACTCTTCAAGGCTGTATTCCCGAAAAGGCCCCCCCGACGCCGTAAGGATAATCTTTCGTATCCCGCGGCGCCCGTCAAGGCACTGCCATACAGCCGAGTGTTCACTGTCTACCGTCAGAAGACGTACGCCCTTTTCACGCGCAAGCTGGGTAACCACCTCACCGGCGACCACCAGGGTTTCCTTGTTTGCCAGGGCTATATCCTTCCCGGCTTCAATCGCCGCTATGGCCGGCACGAGGCCGGCGGACCCCGAAACCGCCGCAAGCACGGTATCAACGCCCTGCCAGGTGGCGACACGCGAAAGCCCTTCCGATCCGGAAAATACAGTTGTCTCAATCCCGGAAGGCAAAGCGGCCCTGAGGCTTTCTGCATCTTCCTCCCGTAGAAGCGCAACCGCCTCCGGTTGGAAAGACATCGCCTGCTCCAGCAACAGGCGCCAGTTCCTGCCTCCCGCAAGCGCCCGTACTCTGAACCGTTCAGGAAACTCCTCGGCCAACTGCAGCGTCTGCCTCCCGATCGATCCTGTACTTCCCAAGATAGCGATGTCCCGCGCCAACTTCTTCCTCCCTTAAAATAGGCGTTTATTCGCAGGGCGCGGCGATAAGCAACGCATTGTTTCAGAAGTCAGATGCAGGAGGTAAGGAGTCGGATATCTTGAAAAAATTCGCTTTTGCGAATTCCCACTTTGAATCCGACCTCTGGTTTCCGGCTTCCGACATCTGAATCCTCCGGTCTTCCTTGCACTGCATTACTTCCCGCCACGTTCCGTTCATGTTTTTCTTCCGTATTATAGCAACACGCTTACTGGTCTACATTTTCAGATTTTTTCGTCAAGAGTCCGGCGGCCGAAAAAAATCCGTGGTTTTAACTTGCAAGGTTATATCTTCTTCCCTTTCATGGAGGCCCGCGCCGCCTTATACGCCGCCTGAATGATAATCACAACTATCGGTCCCAGGATAAGCCCTGCGACACCGATTAACTTCAGCCCGGCATACATCCCTACCATAACCACCAACGGATGAAGTCCGAGGCTCATGGCGACGATCCGCGCTTCAAAAATTTGTCTTATTGCGAAAACCACAATATACAGCACCAGCAGTTTTAGGCCGAAAGACTGCGTCCCGGTTAAAAACGCGATTATTATCCATGGTACGAATACCGCGCTTGGTCCAAGCACCGGTAAAAGATCGAAAAACCCGATGACAAGACCCATCGTCAGCGCGTACTTTACATGAAGGATGTAAAGGCCGACGGTCGAAAGGAACATCGTCAACGTCACCAGTATGAGTTGTGCCCTAAGGTAGGCGAGAAAGGCGCTAAACGCTTTCTGCCCGAGGAGGAGTACCTGCTGGTCCCACGGCGCCGGCACCACCCGGGTCCAGAACCTGCCCATGGCCTTCCGGTCCCTGCTGATAAAATAGGTCGCGATAAAGCTCACCACAAAAACCAGCGCCGCGTTGGGAAGTGAACCTAGAAAATTCAAGAAAGAACTTATAAACAGGCTGACGGTATTGCCGGCGCTGTTAGTAACCGCGCTGATTGTGTTTTCAAGGTACTGCACCGCTTCCGGGGGAAGAGAACCATACCCTTTCCGCACCCAGGCGATGGAAACGTTAAGAATTTGTTGAAACTCGCTGATGTATAACGGGAGGCGGCGTGAAAGGTCGCCCAGTTCTGTGATCAGGTGCGCCACCAGCAGCGTCACTATAAGCCCGGCGCCCGCAAAGAAAATGAACATCGTAATGAGAACGGCAAGACCTCGCGGTAAACGCCGGCTGAAGAATCTGACCAGCGGCTCCATAAAGAGCGTAAAGATACCGGCGATAATGAAAGGCATCAGCACGATCAGTACGTATCGCAAAACCCAAAGCGTAAACACGATTATAAAGGAAACCGCTACGATTCCCGCTGTTGCGATTAGCAACCGCCGCAACCAATCCGGCACGCTTCTTATCACCCCACACTCATCAGCCACCGCGCCGCCATGTAAACCACCGGCGCGGTAAGCAGCATGCTGTCGAACCGGTCCAGAACACCGCCGTGTCCCGGAATCAAGCAACCGGTGTCCTTATTCCCGGTTGTACGTTTTACCGCCGAAAACACCAGGTCGCCTACCTGTCCCGCAACCCCTACGACCAGCCCCAGGCCGAACAGAAATACCCGGTCGAACGGCAGCCAGAATGAAAAAAGGCTCGACGCTACAGCGCTCCCGAGCAAACCGGAAATGAAACCCACTAATGTTTTTCCCGGGCTCAGAACCGGCGCCAGGCGCCGCTTTCCCAAAAAGCGCCCGCCGAAATAGGCCACGATGTCAAAAGCCCAGGTGGCGACAAGCGCCAGAAGTAACCATTGTCCCCCGTGCGGCAACAGCCTCAGCAGATAAAGGTATAAGAAAAATGACAGGTAGGCGGTGGTGAAGAAGGTAACCCCCGCTTCCGGCAGCGTATAGCGGGGAAACAAAAAGACCAGGGCTACCGCACAGATCAGTAGAAAACAGACCAGCGCAGCCGGGTAACTGGCACTATCATAATATGCGGCCGCCAGTAAAACGAATCCGCCTGCATACGCCAGAGAAAAACTGGGTTTCAAGCCCGTGCCGGCGGCGAGCCGCAGCATCTCCCGTATGCCGGTGAAGTAAAGGGCCGCAACCAATAAAAAAAGCGGCCATTGACCCCACCAGGCTGCCATAATAAACACCGGGATTCCAACCAGGGCGCTTGCAACCCTTACCAACAAGCCATCACAATTTTTAACAACCGTCTCCCGCAAAGGACTCGCCTTCCCTACAATTTCCGGTTAAGGCCGCCAAAACGGCGCTCGCGCTGTTGGTAATGTATCAAGGCCTGAAGAAAGTCAACCCGCCCGAAATCGGGCCATAATACCGGTGTAACGTAAAACTCCGTATAGGCAAGCTGCCAGAGCAGAAAATTGCTGAGCCGGAACTCTCCCGCAGGTCTGATGAGAAGATCCGGATCAGGCATCCCGGCCGTATAGAGATGGTCGCTGACAATCTTTTCATCAATATCGTGCGGTTTCAGGTTCCCGTTCTCGACCTTACCGGCTATCGCCTTGACGGCGTCGACTATTTCCCAGCGCGCGCCGTAATTCACGGCAAGGTTCAGGGTCAACCGGCTTCCGCTGGAGGTCTCCCGCTGAAGACTGTGAATAGCATCGGAAACCTTCCTGGAGAGGTCTTCGGCGCGGCCCATTACCCTCACCCGCACCCCGTTGCGTTTTAGCTCCTCTATCTCATTTCCCGCGAACTCCACGAAAAGGTCCATAAGAAACGACACTTCGTCGGGAGGACGACGCCAGTTCTCCGTAGAAAAGGCATACGCCGAAAGCACAGGCACGCCGACTTCGGCGCAAATACGCACTGTCTGGCGCAAGGCGTTTACACCGGTACGGTGACCCAGTGTCCTGGGTAAACCGCGTTTTATCGCCCAACGACCGTTTCCGTCCATAATCACCGCCACGTGCCGGGGCAGGCGTGAGACGTCAAGCCGGGCCTTTAACGATTTTTCATCGCGCGGCATACCTTTTTCGGCTTTGCGCCGGCCGCCTATACCCTTCAGCAACAACAATGCCTCCCCAAAACGGTCGTCAATCGGATGCCACCGGACTCAGCAAACAACACACCACTCTTCCCTCTTTGCGGCAACTTACACCGCCCTTAGGAACAGACCGGTCCCGGGGGTAATTCATCGCAGTATGAGATGGACTCGGGTTCATCATTGTATACCACAATCAGTTCGACAACATTTGCCTCAATTTCCGTTATACGTGCCACTCTGGGGTTCCCGACCGGTTCCAACCGGGATGCTCCCGTAGAACAAACCTTAAAGGCATATCCGGCTTCGCTGATCACGGATATAGCCGATTCGAGGTCCCAGCCCAATAACTCCTCGAACACCGGCTTACACTTCCATGATCTCTTTCTCTTTTATCGCCAGTATACCGTCGACCTCTTTTATGTACTTGTCGGTCAATTTCTGAACCTCACCCTGGAGTCTTTTTAGTTCGTCTTCCGTAATGACGGAATCCTTTTTTTGTTGCGCCTTTAATCCGTCATTCGCGTCCCGGCGAATATTCCTGACGGCAACCCTTCCTTCCTCAGCCTTTTTGCGCACCATCCTGACCAATTCCAGACGGCGCTCCTGGGTAGGCTGCGGCATCACCAGACGGATGACCGTGCCGTCACTCGCAGGAGTGATACCGAGATCCGATTTCATTATCGCCCGTTCAATTCCGGCAACCGCAGTCTTATCCCACGGCTGAATCAGCAGAACCCTTGGTTCCGGCACGCTGATTGTTGCAAGCTGGTTGATAGGGGTTTGGGTTCCGTAGTATTCAACCGTAATTCTTTCCAGAAGCGCCGGTGTCGCCCGCCCCGTCCTGATTGAGGCCAGATCTTTCGCCAAATGCTCGACCGCTTTTTCCATCGACTCTTCCGCACGATTTACCAGTTCATGCACACTAAACCACCCCTGTCGGTTTCCATATTACGATCTCCCGCTCTTAATAGGATGCACAGAAACCCTGCAGACCTAATTCCCGCCGTTTCCGATAAACGTGCCTATTCTCTCGCCCAGGATCGCCTTCCTGATGTTACCCTTCTCCCTGACGTTGAAGACTATTACAGGAATCCCGTTGTCCATACAGAGGGAAGCCGCGGTTGCATCCATCACGCCCAATCCCCGGTTGAGCATTTCAATATAGCTCAGTGAGTCTATCTTGCAAGCATTCGAATTCTTTTTCGGGTCGTCGTCATAAACGCCGTCCACACCGCGTTTGGCCATCAGGATTATGTCCGCTTCGATCTCCGCCGCCCGCAGAGCGGCGGTTGTATCCGTAGAAAAATAAGGGTTGCCTGTTCCGGCAGCAAAAATAACTACCCTGCCTTTTTCAAGGTGGCGGAGCGCCCTGCGCCTGATGTAGGGTTCTGCGATCGCCCGCATTTCTATCGCTGTCTGGACCCGGGTATCCACTTTAGCCTTCTCCAGCGCATCCTGCAGTGCCAGAGAATTGACGGTGGTGGCTAGCATCCCCATATAGTCTGCAGTAGCACGATCCATCCCTTTCGCGCTTCCGGCTATACCCCGCCAGATGTTGCCCCCGCCGACCACCACCGCTATCTGTATCCTGTATTGCAGCACCACGTCTTTTATCTCGTTCGCTACAAAGGACGCCATTTCCGGATCGATACCGTATCCCTGTTCGCCGGCGAGAGCCTCCCCGCTGATCTTCACAACAACCCGGCGGTACTTGGGTGTAAGCATCTGCATATCTCCCTCTAAAATAAGCGTTCTTTCGCTGGGCGCCGCGATAAGTAATGCATTGCTGGGTCACTTCTCGCCGCGTTCCGCCTTTGTTACGTTACTGCTTCTAAGCAGCCAGCTAAAGGGTCCTCATTTCCATTCATCACAGTGCGCTATGCGCGGGTAACTCCTGGTATAGAATTTTGGACGGTCAGATCGCTCATAAATCTTATTCGATAATCCACCAATTAACCGTTCCTGATTCCTTCACCCAGCTCGTACCGCACAAAGCGCCTGACAACAATGTTTTCCCCTACCCGGGCGACCACTTCGTGCAGCAGGCTTTGGACGGTAATATCCGGATTTTTAATAAAGTGCTGATCAAGAAGGCACATTTCCTTAAAAAACTTATCGATGCGTCCTTCCACCATTTTTTCGATCACCTTTTCCGGCTTCCCCTCGTTTACGGCCTGCGCCCTGAAAATTTCTTTTTCCTGTGAGACGGTTTCCGCGGGAACATCCTCGCGTGACACGTATTCCGGACGCGACGCAGCAATTTGCAAGGCTAAGTCGTGCACAAGGTTTTGGAAGTCCTCCGTCTTGGCTACAAAATCCGTCTCGCAGTTGACTTCGACCATCACGCCGACACGGCTGCCCGGGTGAATATACGCCGATACCAACCCTTCCGACGCAGCGCGCCCCGAACGCTTCGCCGCCTCCGCCAGCCCCTTTTCACGAAGAATAACGACCGCCTTTTCAAGGTCGCCTCCCGCTTCGGAAAGCGCTTTCTTGCAGTCCATCATGCCCACACCGGTTCTTTCTCTAAGCTCTTTTACCATTTTTGCCGAAATCTCCACCCAACCTTAACCTCCGTTTCACCTTTCATCGCTAAATTCTTCCGTAAGGCGATTATAACCAAAAAGCTCCGACCTTAAAAGGCCGAATTCCATCCGGATTCATAAAAAAGGGGGGCAATCCCCCCTTTTTTCTATTCCGCCGCTTCTTCTGCCTGAGGAGCTGCAGCCCCTTCGCGACCCTCGATCACCGCATCGGCCATCTTACTTGTTATCAGGCGTACCGCCCTGATCGCATCATCGTTGCCCGGAATCACGTAGTCTATCTCGTCCGGGTCACAGTTGGTATCGACAATCGCCACCACAGGGATGCCTATCTTGCGGGCCTCGGCAACCGCGATTCTTTCCTTGCGCGGGTCCACAACATACAACGCGCCCGGTAAGTTACGCATATTCTTTATGCCGCCGAGGTACTTCTGGAGTTTGCCCATCTCACGCATTAACTCTGCGGCCTCTTTCTTGGGCCTCAGCTCCAGTTGCCCGTTTGTGACCAACCGCTCCAGTTCGTGAAGCCGCTCAACTCGGCGTCTGATTGTCTGAAAATTGGTAAGCATACCGCCGAGCCAGCGCTGGTTTACGAAAAACATACCGCTCCGCTGCGCCTCTTCAAGAATGGACTGCTGGGCCTGCTTTTTCGTCCCGACGAAAAGAACGCTTCCGCCCTCTGCCGCCAATTGCTTTATGAAGTTGTATGCGATATCAATTTTTCTAACGGTTTTCTGGAGATCAATAATATAGATCCCATTCCGGTCCATAAAAATATAAGGCGCCATTTTGGGGTTCCAACGTCTGGTCTGATGCCCAAAATGCACACCTGCTTCAAGCAATTGCTTCATTGAAACAACCGCCACTTCTCCACCTCCTTCCGCCGGGGTTTTTACCGCCGCAGCCATCACCTTCCCGAAAGACCCGCAGGCACCCCTTTCGGAAATCCGGCAGCGTGAGTATTTGAGTATCGATGCAAAACACTTTTTGGACAGGTTTCCCTAATTCATACCGCTACGGTATACCCATTGGCATGTCTTTCCGGCCAAGCGGGTAACAAAAACCCGTCTGGTACATTGCACCTCCACCTCTGGCCAACGCCAAAGCTTATTTTACCATGCCGCGCCGGGACGCGCAATAGATTCGTTCTCCAAGGCCGATGTAAAACATGTATATAACATATTTCGAAATCCAGTTGGGAAGACGGTTGGTTTCGGGAAGGCAGGGTTCAACGACCTTATTACGCCCGTTTCAGTTCCTCCATAAGCTGGTCATTAAGTACGCGGATGTAAGTCCCTTTCATTCCGAGCGAACGCGCTTCGATAACGCCGGCACTCTCGAACTTGCGCAGGGCGTTGACGATAACCGAACGCGTAATACCCGCCTTATCGGCCACCTTACTGGCAACCAGCAGCCCCTCCCCCTTGCCGAGTTCCGCGAACACATGTCGGGCGGCATCAAGTTCGGAGTATGACAGCGACCCCATGGCGACCTGCACCGCTGCTTTTTTGCGGGTTTCTTCCGCCATCTTTTCCATACGGGATCGAAAAATCTCCATCCCTACGACCGTCCCGCCGTGTTCAGCAAGAATAAGATCACTTACCGCAAAATTACGCGCGAATTTTGTCAGTACCGCCGTTCCCAAGCGCGTGCCCGCACCCACAATGGGCACGACGGTAACAGTTGCGTCTTCGAAACGGCAGGGCGCACGGTTATTGAATATGCAGGCGTTGTGCTCCTGGTGAAAGTTGGCCCTGGTCTCGGTGATCCCGAGCAGGCTTTCATGATAATCCGAAGGGAAACCGGATTTCCCGACCACGCGAAGCATCCTCTTGCAGGAAAAGCCGGTCATGAAGGAGTAACCTAAAACCTTCCCCGTATAATCGATTAAATAAACGTTGGCGCGAATCAACTCGTTAAGCGTTGCCGCTACCGCAGCAAAATCAACATGATCGGAAGTATTTTGCAGTATTCCGTTCAAGGTGCGAGCCTTTTTTAAAAGACGCTCCACAACTTCTTCCCCCTATGCAGACCCCTCGGAAGCTGCTGCAAAACTAACGCCTAGCTATTTTTAGAAGCAAGATGCAGGATATCAGAAGTCAGATGTCCAAAAAAAGTATGAAATTCTTAGCTACACTTCTGGTAACCCGACCTCTTGCCTCCGACTTCCGGCGTCGCTATGCTTGTTTTTCGCGGCCTTCGGGACCTTTACTAAGTTTGAGGCGAAAGACGTTTAGTTGTCTTGACTAGTCGATTCGTTTTGAACCACTCTTCCAGGCTTGTTTTATTTTGAAAATCTGGAAGCGATCCTCTTGGTATTACGCTAATCAGAGAATATAACGGCTAAGATCCTCCTGCTCGACAATCGGACCTAATTTCGACGTTACAAAGGCTTCGTCAATATTTACGATCTGACCCCGAAGCTCCGAGGCATGAAATGAGACTTCTTCGAGAAGTTTTTCTAATACGGTGTGCAAACGCCGTGCCCCAATATTTTCCGTCTGTTCGTTAATAGTATAAGCTATTCTTGCGATTTCGACAAGGGAGTTTTCCTTAAAGACCAGCTTAACCCCTTCCGTGTCTAACAGTGCCGTATACTGTCTTACAATGGCGTTGGAGGGTTCGGTCAGAATCTGAAGGAAATCCTCGCGGGTCAAGGCGCTCAGCTCAACGCGGATGGGAAAACGCCCCTGAAGTTCAGGTATAAGATCCGAAGGCTTGACGGCATGGAATGCCCCCGCTGCGATAAAAAGAATATGATCCGTTTTAACCGGTCCATATTTACTGGTTACCGTTGAACCCTCCACAATCGGAAGGATATCCCGCTGCACCCCGCCCCGCGAAACGTCAGGACCCGCCGATCCCTCACGCCCGGCAACCTTATCAATCTCGTCGATAAAGATAATCCCCTGTTCCTCCGCCCGCCGGATGGCTTCCGCCGTTACCTCTTCCATATCGATCAGCTTAGCGGCCTCCTGCTGCGCCAGGATGCGCCTGGCGTCGCGAACCGTCACACGCCGCTTTTTCTTCTTCGCCGGAAATACGTTCCCCATCAAATCTTGAAAGTTGAAACCCATTTCCTCGACGCCGGCGCCCGAAAATATCTCAAGGAAAGGAAGCGCCTTATCTTCAACCTCAATCTCAAGGTGTTCGTTTTCCAGTTCGCCCGCCGAAAGCTTTTGTTTCAGTAAATACCGCTGACTGTCGATTTCCCGCACTCGGTCGTCCGTCTGTAAGTTATCGCCGGACCGGGCGCCGCCGAAAATAGCCTCCAGGGGGTTGCGCGACTTCTCGGGATAGGGTGCGAGCAATTCAATAATCCGCTCGGCGGCAAGCTCCTGCGATCTTTCCTCGACCGCGGCGTATTCCTCCTGCCGGACCATCCTTACCGCGGTCTCCAACAGGTCACGCACCATTCCTTCTACGTCGCGGCCCACATAACCGATCTCCGTGAATTTCGTAGCCTCTACCTTTACAAAGGGCGCATTAACGAGACGTGCCAGCCTTCTGGCTATCTCCGTCTTCCCAACACCGGTCGGCCCGATCATCAGTATGTTTTTAGGCATGACCTCGTCCCGCAGTTCCGGTGGCAGCTTACTCCGTCGATACCGGTTTCGCAGGGCGACGGCAACAGCACGCTTCGCTTCCTCCTGTCCTACAATATATTCATTCAGTTTCACTACAATCTGGCGCGGTGTGAGATCCTCCACTTATAACAAGCCTCCGTTTCAGTCCTCAGTCCTCAGTCCTCAGTCCTTTGACTTTAGGACATAGGACTTTCGACTTTTGACTTCTTAGTTACAACTCTTCCAGGGTAATATTTTCGTTAGTATAAACACAGATCGAGGCCGCGATATGCAGGGACTCCTTTACAATGGCGGCGGCGTCGTATTCGGTATGCTTTAAAAGCGCCCGCGCCGCCGCAAGGGCGTAAGGCCCCCCCGAGCCGACCGCGGCGATGCCGTCGTCGGGTTCGATAACCTCGCCGCTGCCGGCAACCACCAGGAGGTGCTCTGGATCCGCCACCACCAGAATCGCCTCCAAACGCCGCAGATGCTTGTCGGTGCGCCATTCCTTCGCCAGGTTGATCGCCGCCCGCATAAGATTACCCTGAGTTTCTTCAAGTTTGCTCTCGAAGCGTTCGAAAAGCGCCAGTGCGTCCGCCACGCCCCCCGCAAAACCCGCCAGCACCTTCCCCTGATAAAGGCGGCGAACCTTTTTGGCGCCGTGCTTGATTACGGTATTCGCGGCCAACGTAATCTGGCCGTCACCCGCGACAGCGGTCTTTCCGTTGCGTGACACCGCAACAATTGTTGTTCCGTGCATTATTCAATCCTCCTTAAGAACCGCCACACCTCACCACGGAGGCATTAGAGAGCACCCTCTACGCCCGCGGGTGCGTCTTGTCGTATACCTTTTTTAGTCTTTCCTTGCTGAGGTGGGTATATATCTGCGTGGTAGAAAGCCGCGCGTGACCCAAAAGGTCTTGGACCACCCTCAGGTCCGCCCCCCCGTCAAGGAGATGTGTGGCAAACGAATGCCGCAGTGTGTGCGGGCTGACCCGACCTTCTATACCGACAACTTCCGCATAAGCCCTGATAATGTTACGCACGCCCCTCGTGGATATTCTCCCGCCGCTTTTATTTAAAAATAAGGCTTCTTCGAATTGTTTGGCATGTTTCCTGAGCAACAACGGTCTGGCGGAACGCATGTAAGCCCGCATCGCCCGCACCGCATACTCACCCACCGGAACCATCCTCTCCTTCGAACCCTTTCCCAGAACCTGGATATATCCGCCCGAAAGGTCCACATCGCCGATATTCAAACCCACCATCTCAGAGATTCGTATTCCCGCGGCGTAAAGGATCTCGAGCATCGCCCGGTCCCGCATCCGTAGGGGATCCGATGACCGGGGGGCTTCGACCAGCTTCTTTATCTCGGTTGGATACAGCACGCGGGGAAGCCGCGCCTGCCGTCTGGGTGAAGCTATCTTTCGCAGGGGATTTTCTTTAATGACACCCTCGCGGCACAGAAAACGAAAAAAGCTCCGCCAGGCGGCAAGTTTTCTAAGCAGTGAGTTCCGCGACAAACCGCGGCCCGAGAGGTGGGACATATAACGCCGCATCAGAACCGGTGTGATCTGTTCCGGTTTCAAAGACTCGTCCTGTATGCCCGTAACTTTGACAAAATAATCAACCCCGCCGAAGATGTCCTTCTGGTATTCCTCCACCGTTCTGGCGGAAGACCTTCTTTCTGTCTGAAGATAGATGACAAACCGGTCCAGATAGGCGTACACCGGATTCACTTCCCCGTTTCAGAAGTCTGATGCAGGATGTCGTCGGAAGTCAGTCCCGTTATTCGTCCAAATTCACCCGCCAACCGTCCAGGGCCTCGAGAGCTCGTTCGGCAAGGGCCATGTTGCGCTCCCGCCGGTCTTTGATTCGTACGGAAAGCGGGGGGAAAAGACCGTAGTTGACGTTCATTGGTTGGAAGTTCTTCGGATTAGCGGTGGTGATGTAATGCATCAGCGCCCCGTGGGCTGTTTCCGGTGGGAAAATAAGAGGCGCCTTTCCCGATGACTGCCTGGCGGCGTTAACCCCGGCAATCAATCCCGCCGCCGCTGATTCCACATACCCCTCAACCCCGGTTATCTGACCCGCAAAGAAAAGACCGGGCCGGTTTTTGCACTCCAGCGTGGGATTGAGAAGAAGCGGTGCGTTCAGATAGGTATTGCGGTGCATAACTCCGTAACGAACGAACTCCGCCTCTTCCAGACCGGGGATCAATTTAAATACCCTCTGCTGCTCGCCCCACTTGAGGTTGGTCTGAAACCCCACCATGTTGAGCAGAGAGCCCTCGCGATTATCCTGCCGGAGTTGGACGACGGCGTACGGGCGCTTACCCGTTCGCGGATCAACAAGGCCCACCGGCTTCAGCGGCCCGAAGATCAGCGTCTCCCGGCCCCGATGCGCGAGCGCCTCAACAGGCATACACCCCTCAAAATGCGTTTCCCTCTCAAAGCTCTTCAACGGCGAGCGCTCGGCTGCTATCAGGGACTCGTAAAACCGCCGGTATTCCTCTTCGTTCATAGGACAGTTAAGGTATGCTCCCTCTCCTTTTTCATAACGCGAAGACCAGAAGACTTTTTCAGAATTGATCGATTCGAGGGTCACAATAGGCGCCACCGCATCGTAGAAATAAAGCTGTTCCTGGCCGGTTAACCCCTGGATCGCCCCGGCCAGCGCCTCCGAGGTAAGCGGTCCGGTGGCTATGATGCACGGCGTCTCAACAGGAACGGCTGTGATTTCTTCGCGCCTTATCTCAACCGCGGTTTGCTCGGAGAGGGTCTTGCTTATGAAGGTCGCAAACTCTTTTCTGTCCACCGCCAAAGCACCCCCGGCAGGGACACGGGTGGCATCCGCCGAAAGCATGATCAGTGAACCGAGCCGCCGCATCTCTTCCTTCAAAAGCCCTACCGCGTTTTCCAGGGCCTGGGCGCGCAGGGAATTCGAGCAGACGAGTTCCGCAAAATCACCGGTATGATGCGCCGGGGTAAGCTTTTTCGGCCGCATCTCGCACAAAACCACCGGCACCCCGCGCCGCGAAATCTGCCAGGCCGCTTCCGCCCCGGCCAGCCCTGCACCGACAATCAAAACCGGCTTCATGTCGCCACCCTCCTCAGAAAATAGACGCTCAACCTTATGTCGACATACTCAAATAGACAAGTTAATACTCGGAGCAAGATTGATTTATACGTTCCCACGTGTGTTAATCCGTATTAATCCGTGTTTATCCATGGTTCATGTGACTAATGTTTTGTTCCCGTTTTGTAACCGCATTCCTTATTCGTGCAGGCGATAACCTCCTGCTTCCGTGACTTCCGGCGTACCATCAGGGCGCCGCAGCTGGGGCATTTTTCTTTAACCGGTTCATACCAGGTGGTGAAGTCACATTCGGGGTATCGCTTGCATCCGTAGAAAGACCGGCCTTTTTTGGTCCTCCTTACCACAAGTTCTTCGTTGCACTTCGGGCAGGGAACTCCGGTTCCCGTACTTATGCGGCGCGTGTTCCGGCACTGTGGAAACCCCGGACAGGCCAAAAACTTTCCGAATCGACCGGTCTTAATAACCATTCTTTGTCCGCATTTCTCGCAGGTCTCGTCGGACACCTCATCGGCTACTTTTATCCTGTCAAGTTCACTGTCTGCTTTAGAAAGCTCAGCCTTAAATGGTTCATAAAAGCCCTTAACCAACTTAACCCAGTCACCCTTGCCCTCTTCCACCGCGTCAAGCTTATCCTCCATGGCGGCGGTAAACTCCACATCGATTACCTCGGCGAAATAGGCCTTTAAAAGATCAACCACCGTCTTGCCCAGTTCGGTGGGGTTGAGACACTTGTTCTTACGAACGACGTATCCCCTTTTGATAATGGTTTCGATAATGGGAGCGTAGGTGCTGGGACGGCCTATCCCGTTTTCCTCCAGCGCCCGAACCAGGGTTGCCTCCGTATAACGGGGCGGGGGCTGCGTAAAGTGCTGCGCGGGGACAAGCTCCTTCAAGGCCAGCCGCTCTCCTTCCGACAAGACCGGTAGTACATTTCCCGATTCGTCCTCGTCTTCAATACCTTCCCCGGTAAGCCGAAGGAAGCCCGGAAACCGCAACACCGTGCCCGTAGCTCGGAAGAGATAACCTCCCGCGGTTACGTCGACGTTTGTGATATCCAGGACAGCCGCCGACATCTGGCTTGCCGCAAATCGTTGCCAGATAAGGTTGTACAGTTTGAACTGGTCTTCGTTCAGATGTTTCTTTATCTTCTCCGGCGTCCTCAGCACCGATGTAGGTCTTATAGCTTCGTGAGCGTCCTGAACCCGGACGTTTTTCGCGCCTGCAGGCCTTTGTCCCTTGCCTGCACCCGCGTATTCGGGCCCGAACTCCGATTTGATGTAGTCCCGGGCATCGTCCCGCGCCAGATCGGAAATACGCACGGAGTCGGTGCGTATATAGGAGATTAAGCCGGTCGGACCCTCTTTGCCCAAATCAACCCCCTCATAAAGCTGTTGGGCGATCAGCATTGTTCGCTGCGTGGTGAACCTCAAACGCCGGTGCGCTTCCTGCTGCAGGGTGCTTGTGGTAAAAGGCAGCGGTGGTCTCTTTTGCTTCTCCTGTTTACTGATCCCGGAAACCACGAACGTTTTACCGTCAAGCGCCTCGAGCGCCTCGTCGACATTTTCCCTGGAAGGCAGGGAAGCCTTTTCGCCGTACACTTTTATCAGGCGCGCTTCGAAAACAGGCGAGCCCGTCTTTTTCACACGGGCCGTCAGCGTCCAGTACTCCTCCTGAACAAAAGCCTCGATTTCTTTTTCCCGGTCGCACAAAATCCGAACCGCGACGGACTGCACCCTTCCCGCGGAAAGACCCCTTCTGACCTTCCGCCACAACAGGGGGCTCAGGTTGTAACCCACAAGCCTATCGAGTACACGCCGGGCTTGTTGGGCGTTTACCCTGTTAACGTCTATAGGCCGCGGGGCCTTCAGCGCGCCGGTCACCGCGGTCTTTGTTATTTCATTAAATTCGACCCGGCAGGGTGATTCGGACGGGATCCGCAGCAGTTCGCAGATATGCCAGGCGATGGCCTCACCTTCCCGGTCGGGATCCGAAGCGACCAGGACGGCATCGCTTTTGACCAGTGAGGCTTTAAGGTCCTTTATCGCCTCGCCCTTACCCCGGATGGTAATGTACTTCGGCGCGAACTCATCGGCCACATCCACCCCGAGCTGGCTCTTTGGAAGGTCGCGGACGTGCCCCATCGATGCCTTAACCATGTAATGCTTGCCCAAAAACTTTGAAAGCGTCCTCGCTTTGGCGGGAGATTCAACGATAACCAGTGTTTTCATTGCCAGTAAACTTCACTCCAAACATAAAATCTTCTTCTTTACACTACTGTCAGGTATTATGCTTTATACCGTCCAACGATTGGGTTATGCGGCCCATCTGCCTGTTTTCTAAAAGATTACCGTAAAATCCGGCTTTTATAACCTAAAATGTTCGTCGGTCAAATAAACTTCATCTTGATTAACGTTGTTATAAACGGACGGGTTTGTTTCTACAAGAGGTTTCCCGGCTCTTTCGCACCGCGGCGTAAACACCCCCGGGAAGAGAGCGGATTAAACCTTTCATCTCCAGATAAACCAGACCGGCCAGCACGTTAGAAGCCGCCTCTCCGGCCCGCTGGATAACATCTTCCCGGGAAAGCGACTCATCGCTTAAAAGGGTGAGAATCAGCGATTCGAGCCGGTTAAGCGCGTGCATCCCCGGGTCCGCCTCAGGGGAAAAGCCCATACCCAAGGCATCCATCACGTCGGCGGCACAGGTCACCGGCCGGGCTCCCTGTCTCAGAAGATTGTTGGGCCCGCAACTGACCGGGCTGGTGACGTTACCGGGAACAGCCATTACCTCCCGTCCCTGTTCAAGGGCCAGATCGGCGGTAATCAGCGCACCGCTCCGCTCCTTGGCTTCAACCACCACCACCGCACGGGATAATCCGGCAATAACCCGGTTCCGCACCGGAAAATGCCACGCCTGACAGGGCATTCCGCAAGGGAATTCGCTTACCACCGTTCCTTTTACCGCGATATCCTCCATCAGTCTCGAGTTCTCCCTCGGGTAACAACCGTCAAGCCCGTTTCCCAAAACAGCGACCGTCCGTCCTTTCCCCGCCAGCGCCCCGCGGTGCGCGGCCGTATCGACGCCTCGGGCCAGGCCGCTCACCACAGTTATGCCCGCCTGTGCGAGTTGTTTGCCGAGATCCTCCGCCACCCACCGCCCGTAATCCGAGCAGCGCCGCGTTCCGACGACCGCCACCGTTGTTTCCTCCAGCGTTATGTCGCCGCGATGGAAGAGCGCGGCCGGCGGATCGTATATCTCTCTGAGTAAATCCGGATAGGTATCGTCCACCGGCGTGACAAAGCCGACACCCAACCGTTCCAGCCTGTCCAATTCCAAATTAAGGTCCAGGGCGCCCCGTTTCTTCGTAATCTCCTCGGCCTGGGTTTTGCCCACAACCTGGGCCAGTTGCCCGCACCCTGCTGTAAACGCCTCTTGTGCGGAGCCGAAAACAGCCAGGAGATCACGAAACCTCCTGGACTGTCCGGGAATAAGCAGTTGCCAGGCGAGATAGTAGCTGCGCTCATCTTCCGGCAAAGAATGTTCCTCCAGATTTTAACCTTTCGCAGACGCAGGTTGTTTCTCCTGCTCCTTGAAAAAGAATTTCATTTCAACGCTAAACAAAGCAGGATTTTACTTTTATCGGGTGAATATGACTTGTCCAGGGAGGTGATAAATCTCAATTTTGGAAACTGCTTTTTTCTTTGGATTAACCAGCACCATATTTAAGGAGGAGTACAACGTGCGCTTTCTAAAAACTCTTGCGGCCACCATTATCGGTGCCGCCGTCTGTGTCTGTGCCGGTTGTTCGCAAACGGCGCCTACAGCTACCGAGCCCGCCGAATCGGGTAATATTAAGGCCAATGTTGAAACCACCTTTAATCCCACAGTCGACAGCCCGACAATTGATAAGACTTCCTATATAGACCCCATGGCCTCTATAATTGGGAACGTTGAGATCGCCGGCAAGGTCTACGTTGCACCCTGCGCCTCCGTACGCGGTGACGAAGGCCAGCCGGTATATATCGGCGAGGGCTCCAACGTTCAGGACGGCGTTGTGCTGCACGGTCTCGAGACCGAGGATGAGGGTGAGCCCGTCGAAAAGAATATCGTAGATATCTCCGGAAAGAAATACTCTGTGTACGTGGGTAAGAATGTATCCCTGGCTCACCAGTGCCAGATCCACGGACCGGCTTCGGTAGGCGATGGGACCTTTATCGGTATGCAGGCCCTGGTTTTCAAGGCCCAGGTGGGGAAGAACTGTGTTGTAGAACCCGGCGCGAGACTTCTTAACGGGGTCAAGGTGGCCGACGGACATTACGTTCCCGCCGGAACCGTTGTTACCACCCAAGCGCAGGCGGATAAACTGCCGGTGATAACCGACTCCTACCCGATGAAAGACCTTAATAAGGGCGTCCTGCACGTGAACGAGCAGTTAGCGGAAGGCTATCTGGGCGGCGGCGGGGAAAGCGCGGCCGGCTATGAAACCTCGACGGAGGAACCTACACAACATTAGAAGAACGGGGGCGTAAACCCCCGTTCTTCTTTGTCAGCGTTGCCCGAGAGGTTGGCGTTTTCTTGCCTTTAAATCACGGCAAATTTAAGTCCAACCTCTCATACTTTCTGAAACATATCTTTTCCTGCAAATTTACACGGCGCTGAATGCAAAGATCATGTTGCCTATTCGGCAGGCTACCGGCAAAGAGAGGAGAAAACGGCTTGTTGCCGACGTGTCATAAAAATACAGGGCGCCGCCGGTCGGGTCTTGTCCTCCAAGCGCCTCTTCCGCCGCCCGGGTGCTGTCGGGTGTGGCCGGATGGTTTATCCAGCCGTTCGCTACTGGTTCGAACTGGTACAAACCGTTCTCCACCTGATAGATAACCCCCGGAATGTTGTTCGGGAAATGCCGACTCCGGACACGGTTTAAAATCACCGCGCCGACAGCCACCTTTGCCAGGTGCGGCTCGCCGTCCGATTCCGCGGTAACTAACCGGGCGAGAAGGTCGAAATCCTCCCGGCTTATATCGCCGCGGGAAACCGGCGGGGGAGATTGTGGTATTCTCAAAACCTGACCCGGATAAATGTCCGCGCCTGCGAGGCCGTTATAAGCCATGATTTGCGCAGAACCGAGCCCATAGCGCTGGCCGATCAGATAAAGCGTATCTCCCCGAACCACGGTGTAACTCTCCGAGCCCGTGGAACCACCGGAGGAATCGCCGTCGGACCCTTCCGGTATTCTCAAAACCTGACCCGGATAAATGTCCGCGCCTGCAAGGCCGTTATAGGCCATGATTTCCGCGGAACTGAGCCCGTAGCGCTGACCGATCAGATAAAGAGTATCTCCCGGCGCCACGGTGTAACTCTCGGCGTCGGTGCTAGATCCTCCGCCTGCTTTTTCGGGAATATCGAGAACCTGACCCGGATAAATTACGGTGCTTTGTAATCGGTTAGCCTGCTGGATTGCGCTGGTGGTTGTATTGAATTTCTGACTGATGGTGTAAAGGGAATCCCCGGGAAGAACAGTGTACGAAGCGGCCCAAGCCGGAGACAATGGTACTAGTACTGCTGCAAGTACAAGCAACGACCGGTAGAACATTCAAACCCTCCTTGAGCCTCTGGGGTTAGTTGACGGATTCGGGTCGAGGGAACCCTACCCAGCACTTAATACGCTAATTTCCTATTCTACGCGCTCTCACCCCCATTTTCTTTTATAAGTAAAGTATAGAAAGATTCTAATAACATTAAGTGCTGGGATTCACCCCTGAAAGATTTCCCCCATGTCCCACGTTACTGGGAATTCGGCTTACACTGATTATAAAATCAGGAAGATAATAAGACAAGCTATTAAATATTGGTATTTTATTAGTGCGTATTTGCAGTAAAATCAAGCATCGATCCCGTATAGTAGAAGTCCAGTATTTCTTTAAAGGTCTTGCCTTGTTCGGCCATGGTGCGCGCTCCCCATTGAGACATCCCGAGACAGTGTCCCCAGCCGCTTCCGCTAAAGGTTACCTTAACAAGGGCCCCGGTCAAGGGGTCGTATTCCTTCAACATATCCGTGACCGGCGCCTTGCAACCTAAGACGGACCGCACCCAATCCGCGTTGGAAAGATCCTGGGAGCGCTGAATACCGTCAGATCCGCTGCCCAACACCTGCAACTGCTGTATCCGCCCTCCCGCGACGGTCCTTCCGGTGACGTAAACCTCCTGAACAACACTGAAATCATACCCTTTTTCCATCAGGTACCGGGGCAGTTCGTAGACGGTGTACGTCACGCTCCACCCGTAGTGGGGATTTTCCGGATGGCGATCATACGGGTCCGATTTCCCCCGTATCGGCCCTGCATAGTTCTTCCATACATCCTCGCTGTTTTCACTCAAGCCGCCGTTCGAACTGCAGAAATATGCCGGAACGATATACCCGCCGCTGGTCAGAACGAGGTTCTTTGTCGCGTCTACCGCGGCAGTCGTAGCCGGATGCTCCGCAGCCAATCCGCGGTAAACCTGGCTGGACTGAGTGGCGAAAACATCATAAAACTCCCCTTTGCCGTATTTCATGGCATAGAAGGCATAGGAACGGGCCGCAACCGCCTGCGCCTTTAAAGCCTCCGGAGCCCAGGAGTACGGCATTTCGCACGACACAACCCCGTAAAGGTATTCTTCCAAAGGCAGTTCGTTGACCAGTAAGAGATTCCCGTTCTGCAGTCTGACACTCAGGTTGCCGCGGTAACGTCTGGAAGCGCCGTTGACGTTTAATTCAAACCAGTTGCCCGTCGCGCCCTGCCCTTCCACGAGAAAAACGGGACCTGTAAAAGTCCCGAGCGTTACCCTGTCTTTTTCAACCTGAATCGCATAAACGGTCTGACCAACGGGTAACCGCGCCGCTGTTATGGTAAACACATTTCCCGGCAGCGGACGTGATATCGTCTCACCCGTCTGTCCGTTGGTTATCAAATAATCCCCGCCGGCGCTTACTGCGGCCGCAAGTGCGTCCGTACTCAGCGCCACCCGGATTTGAGTGCTGAAGACACGCGGGACGAAATCCGTCTGCTGGACCGGCGGCGTCGTCGACTGTCCCGGCGCCCGTGAAACCAACGACACGGCGATCCAGCCGGTCTGCCCGGAAGAGTGGCTGATACGGTACCATTCACCCCTTTTATCGAGAACCCGAAGCATCTGACCCTTCTCAATGCTGCCTGAAGCGCCGTAGTCCAAGCCGGGGCCGCTCCGCAAGATTAACACCTGTTGAGCGATCACGTCCTCCCCCGCCGACGCTTCCGCCGGGGCTTCCGGCTTTACCAGCCAGCCGGCGATCCAGGCGGTTTTACCGCCCGACAGGCTCACCTTATACCATTCACCCTGTTTCCCTAGACCGGTCAGCTTCTGTCCCGCGCTCGTTTTACCGACTATTGCGTAATTCGTTCCGGGGCCGCTCCTCAGGTTGATAACCTCCCGGGCGATCAGAATCTGACCGCTTTCGGAACTCCCCCCTCTATCGGGAGGAGAAGTCGGAGTCGACCCTGTCTGCGGCTTTACCAGCCATCCCGCGATCCAGACGGATTTACCGCCCGACAGACTCACCTTGTACCAGTCGCCCTGTTTCCCGAGACCGGTCAGCTTCTGTCCCGTACTTGTTCTACCGACAATTGCATAATTAGTCCCGGGGCCGCTCCTCAGGTTAACGACGGTTTGGGAAACCAGGACCGTACCATCGGCTGAGCTTCCCCCGCTACCTGAAGGATCAGGATTGGGACCAGGGGTAGGAGCGGGTGACGTCGTCTGTGCCTTTACCAACCACCCCGCGATCCAGGCGGATTTGCCCCCCGTCAGTTTCACCTTGTACCATTCACTCTGTTTCCCTAAACCGGTTAGTTTCTGTCCAGTGCTTGTTCTACCGACAATTGCGTAATTAGTCCCTGGGCCGCTCCTCAGGTTGATAACGCCCTGAGCGATCAGTACCGTCTGGGTTGACGTACTACCCGAACCAGTGGGTTGAACACTGTTTTCCTCCACCCGTTTCCCCAACCAGGAAGCGATCCAGCCGGTCTTACCCGAGGACAGTGAAACCTTATACCATCCCGACTGCTGTTCTGTCAGGCCCAACCTGCTCCCCCGCGCCACCGTTTCAAGTATCGGGTAATTGGTTCCGGGCCCTTCTCGGATGTTGACGCTCCCGCTGGTGCCGCTTATCACAAACATGGCTGCCGCACCGGCTGCCCCGGTGAATAAGGCCGACACCACGGTTATCATCATAAAAAAACATATAATCAAAGAATTTTTAGTGAATACTTTGGCCGGTTTCATATAAACAGCCCCCTGAAAGTTGTCTTTACCGGCCAAATTTCGACATAGAAAGGGCTTTTCCTGCCAGCTACCTAATAAATTTTATGAATTTTTCCAAATCGTCTAGGAAGGTAATACCAAACAAATAAATTGATGTAACCTTAGAATTTGGAGATGGGAGATATAGGTGGGAGGTGAGAAGTTGGGTATCTCAGCGGGATTACCACGAATTCTGCGGGTCAGCGACTGCGAAACAGGTTAATTATTATAGTAAGGATAATACTGCAGAGAATACAGGTAACCAAGGGGAAATAGAAAGAAAAATGACCGCGCTGGTAGTAGATATCCCCCGGCAGCCTCCCGATTCCCGGTATTTTACCGATAATAAGCACCACCGCACCGATCATAAAAATTAGCGCGCCGCTTACAAGAAGGAGTTTGCCGAAATTTTGGATTATTTCCATTAAACCCCCTGTCGGTTAGTTTTTTCCGCCGTAAAACCCACGCCGCCATTCCCGGTCGCAGGGCCGTATGCGCTTACTTCAACATTTATTTTCCTAACCCTTGTTTTTCGACTCCGCGCCTGCGGCCGCTGAAATACCGTTCTTTCTCACTGTAAACGCAGCCGCAGTATTGCTGCCGGTACATGCCGATTTCCTTTGACCGCCGAACCCCTTCTTCGAATCCGACCCGGAAATCACGGTATAGAAAGGGTACGGCGTACTCCGCGGCAACAGCTCCCGCGACCTCCCTTATCAATTCATGCTTCTGAAAAGGGCTTACCAGGAGCGTGGTCGTAAACGCCTCAAAACCACCTCGCTTCGCTACTCCCGCCGCCCGCTTCAAGCGAATCATGTAACAAAAACGGCAGCGTTCCGTTTCCCTGTAGGCAACCATACGGAGGTACTCTTCCATAGGGTATTCCTGGTCATAGACAACCGGCCACTTTTGTCTTTCCGCGTACGCGGCCAGTGTATCGCGTCGGCGCCCGTATTCAGTATATGGATGAATGTTGGGATTAAAAAAATATCCCTGAACTCCGTGTCCCTCTTCAAGAAGAACCTTCAGTGGGTATAAAGCGCATGGTCCGCAACATACATGCATCAATAACTTCAAAATTCAGTCCCCTTGATTACCTACTACCTACTTACTACTTACTACCGACTACTGAATTTTCACCACAGCGTTCCCTGGGCGCCCTCCCTGTCGGGCGGGTCAACTCCGAGGTGCTTGTAAGCCAGTAGAGTGGCCACCCTTCCTCGCGGCGTTCTGGCTAAAAGCCCTATCTGCATAAGGTAGGGCTCAACCACATCCTCGATCGTCACCACCTCTTCGCTGGTAGAGGCGGCAAGAGTCTCTACCCCGGCGGGTCCCCCGCCGAACCTATCAATAAGCGTAGACAAAAGCCGGCGGTCGGCCGCATCAAGCCCCAGAGCGTCTACCCCGAGAAAATCGAGCGCCTTCCGGGCTGAACTCTCGCTGATAACGCCGTCCGCAAGCACCTCCACGTAATCCCTTGCCCTTCTCAGCAAACGGTTGGCCACCCGCGGTGTGCCGCGCGAGCGCCTTGCAATCTCCGCGGCGCCGTCTCCCGTAATCGTAATATCGAGAAGTCTTGCCGCGCGCGCCACTACCACTTCCAATTCCTCGGCAGAGTAATAATCGAGATGGGTGATCAAACCGAAGCGGTCTCTGAGCGGGGAAGAAAGAAGCCCTGCCCTTGTGGTCGCCCCTACGAGCGTAAAGGACGACAGACCGAGGCGTATGGAGCGTGCCGCGGGTCCTTTACCGATGATGATATCCAGCGCACGTTCTTCCATAGCCGGGTACAGTATCTCTTCGACCAGACGGCTTAGGCGGTGGATCTCATCAATAAAAAGTACGTCGCCGGGTGCAAGGTTTGTTAGTATCGCCGCCAGGTCTCCCGGGCGTTCGATAGCCGGTCCCGAGGTAATCCGCACGCCGACACCCATTTCAGTCGCGATAATCCGCGCAAGCGTCGTTTTGCCAAGGCCCGGCGGCCCGTACAGCAGCACATGGTCGAGCGCCTCACCCCGGTTTTTAGCAGCCTCAATCGTTATCCGAAGGGTTTCCTTGACCTTCTCCTGACCCACGAACTCTTTAAGGTTCCCGGGGCGCAGCGCGGCTTCGACCCCTACCTCCTCCGGTAAAGCATCGTTCGAGACAATCCTCACATCGGTCATTGCCCGCTCTTATCCCCCCGTTTCAAAAGCAGTGCCAGAGACGCCCGCAGCACCGTTTCCAGGTCATCAGCGCCCTCGCCGCCTGCCGCGCGTCTGACCGCCTCCTGGGCCTCGGCGCGGCGGTACCCCAGGGCAACCAGCGCTTCAACCGCGTCAGTAACCGGACCCTGCGCGAACGACTCTTTCCCGCCCAGCTTGTCCTTGAGCTCCAACAACAACCTTTGAGCGGTTTTTCGGCCAATCCCTGGAACCCTCTGCAGTGCCGCCTCATCACCCTCTGCAACGGCCCGTTCTATCTCCGACGGAGACAGACACGCCAGGAGAGCAAGCGCCGCTTTGGGTCCTACCCCGCTCACTGCCAGCAGCAATAAGAAAAGGTCACGTTCCTTTTCGAACTCGAAACCATAAAGCTCGGCGCGTTCCTCCCGCAGTATAAAATGTGTATGCAGAACACATTCCGCCCCGGTTTGAGGCAGGCGCGCCGCCAAAGAAACCGGGATATTTATCCGGTAGCCGATGCCGCCGGCCTCAATCACCGCCACCCCCGCGGCGGCCCGCACAAGTTTTCCACGTAAAAAGCTGATCATTGACAAACCTTCCGCATGAATTAGAGCCTTAAAGTAAACGCTTCCTGTGTCAAGGCGTTGTGCAGATGACAGACGGCAACCGCCAGGGCATCCGCGACGTCATCCGGGGAAAGGGGGGATTCGAGCCCGCACAACCGCTGCACCATATATTTGACCTGTTCTTTGGTCGCTCTTCCCATCCCGGTTACGGCTCGTTTCACCGCCGGCGGAGAATACTCGAACACCGGACAATCGGCCTCGGCCGCAGCCAAAAGGGTCATCCCCCTGGCGTATGCCACAGCCATCGCCGTCCGGACATTTTTATTGAAAAAAAGATCCTCTACAGCCACCGCATCGGGCTTGAATTCGCTGATAACCCGCGTCACATCGTGGTAAATCGTCTGGAGCCTGCGTGTCAGAGGCCAGTCGGACTCCGTGGCGAAGTAGCCGTAGCAGACCGGTACGAGTTTTGAGCCCTTGCCCTCTTTCACCAGGCCGTATCCGGTAATCGCCGTGCCTGGATCGACCCCCAAGACCAGCACACACCACCCTCCCCACAGCTGAGCTCCCGGCTTACCGCAGGACTTTTTATGAAGCCGCGGGTTCTTCGTTACACGCAATAAACCGGCGTTAGATGGCTTTGCAAAAGTTCACCCAGCCGTTCGTGGCGCTTTGACAGACACCCGCCCACGCCGAAAGCGGTCTGGGGCCTAACTAATGAATTCCACGCGGATTCTGCTATTCCTGCAGCTCATCGAGGTTCTCCAAAGCTGCATTGAGCTGAGAGTCATTTTCAAATTCGATCTCACGCCGCAACACGGCCTTGATCGCGGGGGACTGAGCCTGAAAATTCATGGCCTTTTCGAGCTTCTCGCGTACTGTGGGCGTTAATGACGATTGAACAAGACGCCTCTCTCGTCTTAAAAGCTTTTGGTTAAAACCCAGTGGTCCCTCAAAAATGGCAACATGACCGGAATCCAATCCTATATGGCGGTACAATTTATGCCGCGGGCAGAAATCTTCTGTCCTACAAGTCAGGTATAATACAGCAGGTAAATGTGCGTCAATGCTCCAGCCGGCGTCTTCCGGATAACGCTTTTTAAGACCTTTTACGTCCAGACTTATCAACGCTTTGGGTACGGGTCCTTCCGCAAGCCTTTCCCGTTCACCGCATATGTACGCTCGCTCTACGGTAACCACTGTGGAAGACTTTACAATCTCCTTTTTCCAGAAGATCAAGGAACTCACGGGCCTTGCTGAAAGCATGAAAGCTAATAGAATGCCGAGTATAACGAGAAAAAGAGCAATAACCCACCAGAGCCTCTTCTTCATACATCTTCCTCCTCTGGAGAATTATGCCCGTTTAGCAGGTCGGTTATTCTAAGTTTAAACAAAACTAAGGGGCTACCTCTCGGCAGCCCCTTCCATTATCTCCGGCGGTATATCGAAGTTGGCGCAGACTTCCTCGACATCGTCGAGTTCCTCCAGGCTCTGCACCAACCTTAGCACCCTCGCAGCCTCTTCTCCGGCTACCGGCACGGTGTTCTGGGGAACCAAGACAATTTCCGCTTCTTCCACCGGCACTCCCTGTTCCTCCAGGTCCGATTTCAACCGTGCCAACTCCTGCGGGGCGGTGGTAATCTCAAACCCGTCTTCCACCTGTCTAAGATCCTCCGCACCGCTTTCAAGCGCCAGGAGCAAAAGATCTTCCTCCGACAAATCACCTTTTCCTACCAGAACCAGCCCTTTTTCCTGGAACAGCCAGGAGACGCATCCGGACTCCCCCAGGCTCCCGCCGTTTCTGCTCAAAACATGACGCACCTCGGACGCCGTCCGGTGCCGGTTATCCGTAGTCACCTTTATTAGAACCGCCACACCCGCGGGTCCGTAACCTTCATAGATAACCTCTTCAAAATTGCCGCCGCCGGTTTCCCCTGCTCCCTTTTGAACGGCTCTCTGGATGTTATCTAAAGGAATATTTGCTTCCTTAGCCCGCTGGATAGCCGTCTTAAGACGAAAATTAGCTTCCGGATCCCCTCCACCCTGCCGCGCGGCCATTATTATCTCGCGCGACAGCCGCGTAAACACCTTTCCCCGCTGAGCATCTGTTTTAGCCTTTTTTCTTTTTATTTGCGCCCATTTAGAATGCCCTGACAAACTTCGTCACCTTAACTTTTTACGATTGTCCCCGCGCGAAGCCGCTCAACTTAGAATTCCGGCATCGGCGGTATTTTCTTTTTATGAAGGTTTGCTCCACAAAGAAATTCTATTTTCTTTCGGGAAGTCGGAGATGCCTCGCCGGTAAGCAGGTATTGATCCAATTCGTCATATGTAAAGCCGAGTTCCCCGGCGTCAACCTGTCCTTCCCAAAGACACGCCGAAGGCGGTCGCTGTATAATCGGCTTGGGTACCCCGAGATATTCGGCAACTTCCCGCACCTGGAATTTCAACAGGTTCCCGATCGGCAGCACATCCGCTCCCCCGTCGCCGTACTTGGTAAAATAACCGATCGCCAGTTCGGACCGGTTGCTGGTTCCCGCAACCAGAGCGCGCCGCCGGTTTGCATGGAAGTAAAGCGTGGTCATCCTCAGCCGCGGTTTCATATTAGCCAGACATATATCCTTCTTATCAAGCTCAGCAAGTGTTTTACCGGTCAAAGTCTCGGCGAGTAAACGGTAGACCTCGTTGAGAGAAACGGTCTTAAATTCTATGCCGAAGTGTTTCGCGGTCGTTTCGGCGTCTTCCGCGTCCCTTTTCTCACTGAAACATGGCATAATTATGCCCAGGGTGTTGCCGGGGCATGCCTTTTTGCAAAGCGCTGCCACCACCGCCGAATCGATTCCTCCGCTGAGTCCGACAACGTAACCGCTCAATCCTGAGTCCTTAAGCTGCTGCGCCAGCCAGTCGGTTAAGGAGGAAACCAACTCTTTAGTCCGCAAGACGATCCCTCCATGCCAATTTACCAGCATAATCTTATCATACAAGCCTTAGATCGTAAACTGCAACACTTTGAAAATACGCAGGATAACCACAGGTTTCGAACGCCTGTCTAAAACCAACTGTTCGTTAACCTGGTGCGTTCTTACGTTACCGGAGGTTGTTCTCTCCTGCAATACCAATTAAATACAGATGCACTGTCCGGCGCCATACTGCCGCGTCGATCGGGCTTGTTAAACACCTGTGCAGGTGAAATGCATAAACAGGTTTCCATGGGATAGAATAGCAGCAAGATTCCATACGGGAGGTGAAAAGAGATGCCGGATATCAAGTGCACGGTCACCGAGTGCGAATACAACGAAGCCGTCAAGTGCGCGGCGCCGATGATTCAGGTGGACCGCAACGGAACCGCGAGCGCCCTAAAATCGGACAACACCAAATGCGAGACCTTTAAAAAGAAATAATTTCGGGCCTGACTACTCGTCAGGCCCAAGACACTTCTCGGGATCCGCTCCTCCCCTTTCAGTTCGCGGCCGCATCCCTCGGTGGTTCAATCTTAACCGGTTTTTCGAAATCATACAGCCCCATGTTCAATAATAGTCTGGTGGAGGCTTCCTTGCTTCGGGCCTCTACCCTTATCTCGGTTATATAATATTCCTTAGGGTCAACGTAAATATGGTAGGAAAAGTCGGTAAACTGGGCGGCTAGGAAACGGTTCTTGACCTTCGGGCAAAACTCCAGCACGAGCGAGTTCTTCTTTTCGCGGTCCCTTTTTCCCTTTACGACAGCGGGTGTTTCTTGAAAATCAAGCACTACGAGAGGGTCAAGCTCGGCGATAAAAACACCGGTTTCCCCCAATCGGTCGCCTTCCATGGTTAGCCACTTGGACGAGAAACGGTCCTTGATGTAAGTCATTCCTTTGGCTTGGATGATCTCCACCGGCGAGTTGAATATCTTTCCTTTGGCACATACCTTGTCGGGCAAAACCCGCGCTCCATTCAGCTCGCTCAAGCATCGTGTTCCCTGACGGGTTACTAGCTGCGTCTTAATGTTATAAGAGTAACACTTCGCTCCCTTCGTCCGGGTCATCGCCTGCAGGAAAAGCTCCTGGGGCTGCACCGCGGTTTGAAAACACAGCGCCCGTAATAATAAGTAACCCGCACCCGTCAGTACTACCGCCAAAAGAACGATATAAAGCCACTTTCGGGAAAAGACGAACCATTTCATTATATAATCCCCCCAGCTAACGAAAGCATATGCGCCTGATTGCCACGAATATGCCTGCGGCCGGGGTAGCCGCGGGTCCAAAGAATCCCGCCAGAATACTATTATCTTCGGAAATGTAAGCGGTCCATGTTCTAAGTACCCTGTTTACAGGCGGAAAGGCCGTGAATACGCAAGCAATATAACCACGATACCAGCTTGAAACGACCGCGACGACTTCGTTCGCGCCCCCCATGAACCCATGAAGTCTTCCGCCGCAAGCTCTTCCGCCACGCAGAAAGCGATCGGGTTCGGTACATAACCCTATTTCTTCGCTTCTGTTTTTTCCTCTTCTATACCGAAGATCCTTATCAGCGGTTTCACCAGGTCCAGCGGCAGTGGGAAGACGATGGTGCTGGAGTTGTTCGCCGCAATTTCCCGCAGGGTCTGAAGGTATCGGAGTTGGACCGTAACCGGTTCCCTTGCGATAACCTTGGCCGCTTCCGATAGCTTTTCCGACGCCTGCAGTTCGCCTTCGGCATGAATGATTTTCGCGCGGCGTTCCCGTTCCGCCTCGGCCTGCGCCGCCATCGCCCGCTGCATCGTTCCCGGCAGTTCTACATCCCTGACCTCGACAAGGCCTACCTTTACGCCCCAGGGCTCTGTGCCCTCGTCGATGATTTGCTGCAGGCGTTGATTGATCGCCTCGCGTTGGGACAGCAGTTCGTCGAGCTCCGACTGCCCGAGGACGCTTCGCAAAGTCGTCTGGGCTAGCTGGGACGTGGCGTGAACCGGATCGATCACCTTAATTACCGCGTCCACCGGATTGATTATCCTGAAGTAAACAACCGCGTTAACCTTGACGGTAACGGTATCCCGGGTAATGACCTCTTGCGTGGGGACCTCCATGGTGACCACCCGCAGGTCGACCTTTCGCATCCTTTCAATAATAGGAATCAGCAGGAAAATCCCCGGGCCGCGCGCGCCGACGCAACGGCCGAGCCGAAAAATGACGCCGCGCTCATACTCCTGGACCACCCGGATCGATGAAGCGAATATCAAGACCGCCAGGATAACGATGGTTATGGCAAAACTAAACATAAAGGCACCTCCTTAGAAAATAGTACTTCTTTCGGTGGGCGCGACGATAAGCAACGCATTGCTGCGTCAGCCGGGGGAGCCGAATCCTCACGTACGCACTTAGTACGCTCCGGTTCGTCTCCGCCGGTCTTCCTTGCACTACATCACTTCTCGCCGCGTTCCGTTTATGTTACATTTCTACAGCCAAGCAACACGCTTACGGGTCCAATTTTTCAGATTTCGTTGTGCCGCAACGCGGCATGGTCACCTCCTTAATAAGTTCAAGGTTCAAAGTTTAAGGTCTGGGTTCGAGGTCAAAATTAAGCTTCCGGCTTTAAGGTTTAAGGTGGAAACTGTGTATATTTTGGCCTACCGGCGTAACATTTAACCTACCCGGTCCCAAATGTCGATTGTGAGCCTGCGCTTCTTCCAGCTACCGCCTACTGCCTGTCGAATCGGCGCACCTTGAGGCTCATGCCTTCGTTCTGCATCACTTCAACCTTCTCTCCGGCGCGTATATCCCCCTCTTCGCTGACCGCCTGCCACATTTCCCCTTCTAAGAATACCTTCCCGTCCGGCCGGAGGTCCGTCCTCGCCACCGCCTGCCGTCCGACCAGTCCCTCCAAGCCGGTGAGCACGCGCCTTTTTTGACCCCTGACCACAGCGGTGACCAGGAGCGCCGTAAGCGCGGCCAGAGCCATGCTCATTGCCGCTATCAGGCCGATACTCACGCCGAATCCCGCCTTTCGCATGCTGAAAAGGAGAAGCGAGCCGAAAATGAAGGAGACCACGCCGCCCGTGCCCAGGACCCCGTGCGTCGGCGCAAAGGCTTCCGCTATAAAGAAGCCGAAGGCAAGAAGGATCAGGATTATGCCTCCCCAGTACGCATCCAGGGAACCCATGCTGTAAAGGCCCAACAGTAACGATATGCCCCCAATAACTCCGGGAATGATAAGCCCGGGGTGGTAAATTTCGACCATCAGCCCGGCCATCCCTATGGTCAAAAGGATGTAGGCGATGTCGGGGTTCAACAGCGTGCCGAGGAAACTTTCAACGCGGTTCGGTTTCATCTCCTCCAGAACGGCTCCGGACAGTTGAAGGGTTACGGTATGCCCGTCAGCGAGGGTCACTCTCTTCCCCGAGAGCTTCCGGCAGACCTCCGGCACGTCCCTTGCAATTAAATCGACCAGTTCCAGTTTGACCGCTTCTGCCGCGGAGAAGGAGCGGCTTTTGGTCACCATTTCCTCCGCCAGCCCGGCGTCGCGCCCCCGGAGTTCGGCCAGTGAACGCATCCAGGCGGACGCGTCGGCGGCTATCTTTTCCGCGGGCACCCCGTCTTCCTGCTGCCCCCCCATGGTTACGGGATGAGCCGCACCGATACGTGTCCCGGGCGCCATAACAGCCGCATGCGCCCCCATGGTGATGAAAGCTCCCGCCGAAGCCGCCCATCCCCCGGAGGTACCGACGAAGACTATAACCGGCGTTTTCGCGTTGCTGATCATGGTCACGATCTCCTGGGTAACGTTATACAGCCCACCCGGCGTGTTTAGATTTATCAGGCAGACCGCGCCTTCTCCCTCCGCCCGTTCTATCCCGCGCGACAGGTAGTGTGACACTACAGGAACGATCGGTCCGTTAACCTCCAGGACGACCACCCGGTTCCGTCCGTTTTCGGCAGCGACCGGCGTCGCAAAAGCGCCGGGCAGGTAGTTTAGAATTGTCGCGGTAAGCATCAGGCAGAAGCCCGCCGCAAAACACCCCAAGTAAAAAAGCGCACCAATCCGCCGCATATGACACCTCCCATCATAAGGGTAACTATTGAACCGCTTAATGTTTCTCTGACGGGAACGCGCATCCGGGACACCTGAAATTACTCATAAGGTTTCTCGCATTCGCTCCTTTTCCCTTCCGGAAAAAGTGCCTTTCGGGAGGAAATAATAACAAAAAAGCGAAAAATAGATGTTAGAAGTGTTGCATTTCTCGTTTTTCAATATAAGGGGGTAAATACGCGTGAGTCCGACGAAAGAAACTGCGCGGCAAATCCTCGTTACTGCGGGCAGTGTCACGGTTGAAGCGGAACTGAACCCCTCGGCCACGGCGCAAGCGGTTTGGGAAACGCTTCCGATAACCGGCCAGGTAAACACCTGGGGTGACGAGGTTTATTTCTATGTATCGCTCAAAATGCCCGAAGAAAACCCGCAGGCGGTGGTTGAAGCCGGGGACTTCGGGTACTGGCCGGTTGGACCGGCGCTCTGCCTCTTCTTCGGCCCCACGCCCGCCAGCAGGGGGAATGAAATACGTCCGGCGAGCCCGGTAAACATAATCGGACGGGTTAAAGGCGACGCGCGGGTTTTAAAAGGGGTGGCCGACGGCGAGTCAATAAAGCTGACGCGGCGGGAGTAGCCGGTTTCCGGCTGCAAGTTAAGTTTTTATTATCGGGGTCGTAGGCTTTCACGTCGCCGTAGTCGAAGGCCCACTCTCTACTGACTACTTACTACTGTTTACCGACACGCTCCCTACAGCGCCTCTACTTTGACGGCGATATCATTTTCCGCCTCTTCATCCGTTTCAAGCGGCGGAGGCGCCGGGCACACGCGCGAGTCCGTCAACTGGCCGGCGGTGGTGAATGCTATACTGCGAAGGTGTTCGCTGATTTTCAGGTAGGCGTTTAATAGTTCCAGGTGCAGTCTGCTTGAAAGTTCCGACTCCTTTATCCCTTCCCGCAGGCGATAGATGTGGGTACTCCGTAAGCCCCTTTCCAACTGCGTAATCTTTGGAAGCATGTTAATCGCCTGCTCGGCGAGACAGTAGTCCGCTTTTACCAGGGCTTTGTGCGTCTGCCGCATCATTAGGCAAACCTCCTGGTACATGAGAACCAGGTCCTCCCATCCGGTCGGTGAAAAGGTGATATTCTCCTGAATTTTGTGTCGCAAGAGCGGCGCAACGTTTTTACTCATGATGTCGCTTATCAATTCAAGATCGTTCAAGACTTGCACCAAGCCCATTCCTTTTTCGAACTCCTCCCGGTGCAACGGCCGTCTCAGGAGAAGCGTCAGATAGGTTGTAGCCTTACTGAAAAGGGCGTTGATGACGTTTTCCGTATGCATGATCCGTTCGATTATTCCATGCTGCCCGGTCCGCAGCACCCGGTCTACGTCTCGAAACATCCGCAGCACCTCGGCCGATAACCGGACCACCTCTTTGTACGCCAGCCCCAGAGCGATAGACGGAGTGCCAAGGAGGGCTTCGTTGAGGTACTTCGGCTCGAACTCCGGAATCGTCTTATCCGGGAGAAACCTTTCGAGAACAACAACCCCGAGGTTGCGGAAAGGGAGAAAGCTGAGGGCGATTATCACGTTGAATAAGGTGTGCGCGTTGGCCACCTGAAAGCTCGGCGAACTTGTGACACCGCTCAACCAGTTGACGATGGGCACGGCGAAAGGGAATACTATGCAGGTGCCGCCGATCTTTGCGCAGAAGTGCGCCATGGCGACACGCTGGGCCTCCCGCCGCGAGCCCAGGCTGGACAAGAGGGCTGTAAAGGATGTGCCTACGTTTGCGCCAAGGATAAAATAAAGCGCCGACAGAGTGTCGATCAACCCCTGCGACGCCAGCATGATGATAACGCCGAGCGACGCCGCGCTGCTGTGAACCAAGAAAGTGAAAAAGGCGGCGACCGCGATCGCCAGGAGCGGGTTGTGACATACGCGCAGGAGCGCTTCCTGGAATACGGGCGAGTCGCGTAGCGGCACCATGGCGTCCGCCATTATTTTGAGACCAAGGAAGAGCAGCCCGAATCCGATTATCGCCTGACCGATCCGCCGGTAACGGTCCCTCCTGGCGAAAAAAACGATACTAGCGCCAACACCCACAATAGGCAGCGAAATCTCGGTCACTTTCAGGGCGATCAGTTGGGCTGTGACGGTCGTGCCGATGTCGGCGCCAAGGATTACCGGCAGGCTCTGACGGAGGGTTATCACCCCGGCGCTGGCCAGTCCCACAAGTACAACCGTAGTGGCTGTACTGCTCTGGAAGAGGACCGTAATCATCGCTCCGACAAAAAGACCCCAGAAGGGTCTGTTCGTCACCGCTCCAAGAATACGGCGCAGTTTGTGTCCCGCGATTTTCTGGAGCCCCTCGCTCATGACACTGATACCGTATAAAAGGAGCCCCATGCCGCCGAATAACGCCAGGACCATTATTGGTAATGACGGGTCATGCATCTAGGATAACACTCCTATTTGTTGAACGGTCCGGCATCCATGTTACTTTAGTAAGTATTCACCACGGTGATAATCCCGCAGTTAAGTGGTTAATCCGTCAAAACACCAACGTGGTCTGCTGAACGTTTACTACCTTTAGTACTCGACAGAGTATCCAGAAAATTTAATAAGTCGCTTGTTATTTCCTTTTTTGCTCTTTTACATCCAGTCTGATATGCAGTTCGGAAAGCTGCCGGTTCGTTACCGGAGCCGGCGCCAGCGTCATCGGATCCTGCGCGCTCTGGGTTTTCGGGAACGGAATAACGTCCCGGATGGTCCCTCTCGCGAGTAAAAGCATCAGTAAACGGTCGAAACCAAAAGCGATCCCGCCGTGCGGCGGCGCCCCATAATCAAACGCCTCTAGCAGGAAGCCGAACTTCTCTTCCGCTTCCTGAGAGCTGATTCCTATCGTCTTAAACGCTCTCTCCTGGACATCCCGCCGGTGAATACGAATGCTTCCCCCGCCGAGTTCCACCCCGTTCAGGATCAGGTCGTAAGCCTTCGACCGCACCAGTTCCGGCTCGGTTTCCAGGAAAGGCAGGTCCTCGTCGAGAGGCGCGGTGAAAGGATGGTGCACCGCAACATAACGCTGCTCTGCATCATCGTATTTCAATAATGGAAAATCGACCACCCAGGTAAAAGAAAAACCCGGGGGAATCATGTCCATTTGTTCGGCAATGCGGGTGCGAATGGCGCCGAGGCTCCTCTCCACTACGAATCGATGGTCGGCGACAAAAAGAATAAGGTCGCCGGATTGCGCATTGAAACGAGCCATCAGGCCGTCCATTTCTTGGTTTTTGAAAAACTTGAGGATCGGTGATTTCGGGCCCTCGGGGTTAATCTGTATGTAAGCCAGACCTTTGGCGCCGAAGGTCACCGCGTATCGGGTGAGATCATCAATCTCCCGCCGCGTCATACCCGCCGCCCCGGGAACGGCGATGCCCTTCACCATACCCCCGGCGCCGACCGCCTGCGCAAAAACCTTGAATTCCGAACCGGCCGCGATATCGGAAACATCGGTCAGCTTCATGCCGTACCGGATGTCCGGCTTGTCCGAGCCGTAGAGAGACATCGCCTCGATGTAAGTCAAACGGGGAATGGGAAGGGGAACTTCAATATCAGCTACCTCACGGCAGACAGCGGCGATCAGTCCCTCACTCAGACCGATGACGTCATCGACATCCACAAAAGACATCTCCATGTCTATTTGCGTAAACTCCGGTTGCCGATCCGCCCGAAGGTCCTCATCCCTAAAGCATCGCACTATTTGGAAATACCGTTCGGCCCCGGCGACCATCAGTATTTGCTTGAACAACTGGGGTGATTGAGGCAGGGCATAAAAACGGCCGGGGTTCACCCTGCTGGGGACAAGGTAGTCCCGGGCCCCTTCGGGTGTGCTCTTCCCCAGCATGGGGGTCTCGATTTCCCAGAAGCCCCGCGAATCAAGGAAGTCCCGCGCGACCTTGGCCGCCCGGTGCCGCTTCTCAAGCGCGGTGCGCATCTCCGGCCGTCTCAGGTCAAGGTAGCGGTAGCGCAGCCTGAGGTCCTCGTCCACGTTGACCTCCTCTTCAATGTAAAAAGGCGGGGTCTTAGACCGGTTAAGAATGACGCAGGACGCGGCATAAACCTCGATCCCGCCCGTTTCCAGCCGCGGGTTTTCCGTACCCGCGGGCCGCCTGCGCACCTCTCCCTTCACTTGTAAAACGTATTCCCCGCGGACCGTTTCGCCGATCTTAAAGGTTTCTCCACTGACATCGGGACTGAAAACGACCTGCACTACGCCATCGCGGTCTCTCAGGTCGACAAAAATCAGACCGCCGTGATCCCGGCGGCTATGGACCCAACCGCATATTATAACGTTCTGCCCCGTCTTATTATCCCGAAGCGCGCCGCACGAATGCGTGCGGTACGAAGTTTGATTCATTAATTAATCCTCCCGTGAGTCGTCGTAAGCTGACAAGGCATTGCTTTCTTTTAATACGGTCTGCATGTTTAAAAAGAATTTTTGGATCCCGTCGTTTGACCCGCGTCGTGTTGTTTCAGCCACGAAACCAGATCCTTTACGTCGATCTCCACCTGTTCCCCGGTGTCCATGTCCCGCAGGGCTAACTTTCCCCTGTTCAGTTCTTCTTCACCGGCGATTACCACCCATTTTGATCCGCGCCTGTTAGCCTGTTTCAGCTGCGTTTTGAGGCTCCGGCGGGCGTATTCCCGGTCCGCCGGGAATCCGGCGTCCCGTAAGTTTTGGATGATTCCCGCTACCATGCGCTCCGCTCCTTCCCCGGCCGTGGCCACAAAAACCCCCGGCGGCTCAGCTTCGCGCAAGGTTAAGCCCTGCTGATCGAGTGCGAGGAGTGTGCGCTCGATGCCGACGGCGAATCCCACCCCCGGGGTCGGCGGACCGCCGCATGTCACCACGAGGTTGTTGTACCTGCCGCCCGCGCCGATGGCGCTCTGGGCGCCGATTCCGGGCAACAGCACCTCGAAGGAGGTGCCGGTGTAGTAATCAAGACCGCGCACCAGACGCGGGTTTACGACGTAGGCGATGCCGAGAACGTCAAGCTCCTCGCGGACCCCCGCAAAATGCGCACGACAGCCGGGGCATAGGAAATCCAGAGGAACCGGCGCCTGCTTCGCAAGCTCTCCGCACCCTTCTTCCTTACAATCGAGCAGGCGCAAAGGATTGCGTTCCACACGCTCCTTGCAGTCCCTGCAAAGCTTCTCCATTACTGTCTTAAAATACTCCCTGAGCGCGGCGACCAACTCTTGACGACACTTCGGACAACCGACGCTGTTGATTTCCAGTAAAAGGTCTTTAAGCCCTATTCTTTTAAAAAAATCTGTTAGAAGGGCGATAACCTCCGCGTCAACGGCGGGTTCGTCGGAGCCGAAGACCTCCACGCCGAACTGGTGAAACTGCCGAAAACGACCCGCCTGCGGCCTGTCGTACCGGAACATCGGGCCGGTGTAATACAACTTAACCGGCTGCGGCCGGTTGAAGAGACTGTTTTCGATAAAAGACCGTACAACCGCCGCCGTCCCTTCCGGTCTAAGTGAAAGACTCCTCCCGCGCCGGTCCGTGAAGGTATACATCTCCTTGGCGACAATATCGGTTTCCTCTCCCACCCCGCGCTGAAAGAGTTCGGTAAACTCGAAGACAGGCGTCCTTATTTCCTGATAACCATAAATCCGGGTTATTTCGCGTACTATGCTCTCAAGCCGCTGCCAGCGTTCCACCTCACCGGGCAGAATATCCGCTACACCCCGGGGTTTTTTAATCGGCATACTCAAGACCTCCGAATAAACCGTCGCCCGCTGCTTCAAAAAAAACAATGACCCTTTTTCAGTACGGGCCAGGGTCATTACCGCTCTATTGTTTACGCCCGTAATTATCCAGCGTTATTTTACCACAGGCCGTCAAACGGCGCAATAAAAGGCGCCTTTCAAGCGTTTAACCAAGGGTTCTTTTCCCCGTCGCTAAGACATAAGAATATTACCGGGAGGTGGAATAAAATGTCCCTTAATGTTGACGAGGTCCAAAAGGGCCTAAGCCTGACAGCTATCGGGTGCGGCACGCTGGTCGGCGCCTTGACGTCGTTTTGCGCTACCATCATAGTGGCATGCCTTTTCTACTTCACTAGTGTCTCTGAAGGCCTGTTTCCCTTCATCGTTTCATTTATTCTCTTTCTAAGCGGGGCGCTCGGCGGTTGTCTCGCTACAAAACATGCAGGCGGGAAAGCGCTGGTACACGGAACCGCCGTGGGGGTATCCCTTTTTATGATCCTCTGGCTTGCCGCGGTCACCGTTTTGCCCGGCCCCGTCACAACCGGCATGCTTTTGCAGAAGTTTATCCTTCTGTCCGCCGGTGGCGCTACCGGTGGTTTTATCGGCGTAGTACTAGGGCTGTAACATTACGCGTCACGAGCCGCGTGTCATTAGTTTCGGGTTTAAGGTCCCCGGTCCTCAGTCATCAGTCGAAAGTCTGAGTCCGTATACAAAAGTCGGGAGTCTCGGGTCGCGCGTCACGAGTCGGGGGATTCAAAAGAAGAAATAGAGTTCCGGAGTCCTATATTCTGAATTCTATATTCTATATTCTGACTACTGTCTACCTTCTACTGACTACTGTTTCAAAGCCGCTGGATTTCATCCGGGTAGTTGGTAAGACGCTCCACGCCGTTATCCGTGAGCAGGACCGTATTTTCAATTCCCACGGCCCCTACACCGGGGAAAACGAATTTCGGCTCAAGGGCAAAAACCATTCCGGCAGCAAGAGGTTCCTTGACTCCGGGAGCGATCACCGGCAATTCGTTTAGTTCCAACCCGACACCGTGGCCGATAAACCTCGCCGGCTGCCGCCATCCCTGGAAATAGTCACCGAAGCCCGCCTGCCGTGCAAGCTGAAACGCCAGTTCATACAACTCGGCAGGCACGGCGCCGGGCCGCGCCGCCGCCAACACCGCCGACTGAATTTCCAGCGCTTTCACGTGAGCCTTCTCGAGCCGATCATCCAGTCTGCCGAAAACGAAGACGCGGGTGGCGTCGGTGACATAGCTGCGGTAAGCTGCGCCGTAATCAACGTAAACCGGCTCGCCTTCCTTCAGCATCCTTCGCCCCGAGCCGAAGGAAAATGTCGGATCAAGCCCGGGCCCGGAAACAGGGCCGTCGAAATAAGAGGGTTCGGCGGCGTTCGGTCCCGTCAGAAAATGCCCCATGAAAAAGTCGGGGTTCATTCCCCGGAAGCGAACAAGCCCCTGGTGCCCCAACCGGCGCGCCTCCCCTTCAAACCGTCCTGCCATTTCGATTTCCGTCTTTCCCACGGCCGCTATGCGCGGCACGCATTCCATCATAGCGTCAAGAAGAAGTCCGCTGTCACGAAGGATTTCAATTTCCAATCCCGATTTAACCGCTCTTTGTTCACGGATAATGGCGGAAACGTCTTTAAATCGCGACGCCGGAAAAGTTTTTTGGTACTGGATATATACGCTCACCGGCAGCACGTCAAACTCGAGGCCCAGCACCTCCGGAAGCGGCAGACCGTGTTCCTCGATAATCTGTGGAACCTCACGGTAGCTTCTTAGAGGCACGACAAAATCCACTGCGGCGTCAGCCCGCGCCCGCTCGAAGTCCTTGCGTACCATGAAAACCGGACTTCCCCCGGCCGGGACGTAAAGATGACCGCTTTGATAAGTGCCCGAATAATACACGATATCCGCACTCTGCAGAATAAGGGCTCCCGCAACTCCTTCTCCTGAAAGTCGCTCCTGAAGAACCTGCACCCGGCGGAAGATATCCTCCCTGACCCTTTCCATTTAATGCCCCTTTCTTTACCCGTGCTTTCTTTATAGAATAAAAACACCGTTCTCTAAAGTTTTAGACCGGCATGAATGATATTATAAAAAATTCACTGAAAAGTAAATCTTCGTGATGACGGAAGGAAATAAGAAGAATATGGCGAAATATTCTTTTATTCGACATTTAATTTAGGAGGAGTCGGCTTTGGCCGTCGACACAGTGACAGAAGAAACTATCGGAATGGCCTGGGTTAAAGATAATAAGGTTTATGTTCGAAACCCGCAGGAAGAGGCGCCCCCGGCCACGATCGCGCCGGGAGAAGGGGTCCGGCTCACGGTCAACGGTGAAGAAAAGAAAGGTCCTACTCCCGTACGCGAACAGGACGTTATAGTAACAGAAACCATAGACAAAGAAGAACCCGGGCGCATCGCCGTCATGGTCGCTCCCAACAAGTTCAAGGCATTCCTCGACGTGCGTTTAACCAGGCGCACGACGTATCGGCTTTTGGACTCCGAGCCCGCTAACAACCTTTCTCTTGAAACCGTTTCCAAAACCTTGGAAGTGATGCCGCTCGACCGGGAGGCACTTAACAGCCTGCTCAAGGAAAGTAATGTTACGTACGGACTCAATGACGAGATGCTGGACGGACTGTACGACAAACCGGAAGCCGGACGGCACCTTATTGCGGAAGGTGTTACGGCCGAACCGGGAATCAACGAAAAACTAGACATCCGTTTCGCTCAGGTAGCGGAAGGCAGGCCGGCGATATCAGAAAATGGAACGGTTGACTACAGGGACCTGCAGCGGTTCATTTCCGTGGAACCCGGGGATATCCTTGCCGTTAGACTTCCGGGTGTGCTCGGAAAACCAGGTTACCGGGTTAACGGAGAAGAAGTACAGCCCTCCCCGCCTAAACCCGTGGAACTGATAGCCGGCAACGGAGCTTCCCTCTCAAACGGCGGGATGTTTGTTACCGCAACCGTCAGCGGCCTTCCGACTATAAGACAATCCGGCAGTCGTTTCACCGTGTCGGTGGAGCCGCTCCTTGTCATAAAAGGGAACGTAGACCTGGAAACCGGAAACATCAATTTCCGCGGTAATGTACGTATCAAAGGAAGCATAACGGATGCGATGAAGGTTTCCGCAACGGGTGACGTCATCGTTGAAGGCGACGTTTCTGGGGCTACCGTTGAAAGCCAGGGCGCGCTTACCGCCAGGAGCATCATCGCCAGCACGGTACACGCCGGCGGCCAGACGATCTTTTACGAAAAGCTCAGGAAGCTTACGGCGGAGTTGTTGCAGCATCTGGCACAGGCTCTGAAAGGTATCGCTTTTATGTTGGAACACGCCGCCGCAAGAAATCAGGCGCTCACCCCGGGAGGGGCTTTTCTTATCCTTATTGAGCAAAAATACCAGCAGGTTCCCGCTCTGGTCAAAGAACTCGCCAAACTCGCCGAACAGGCGCCGCAGTTTAAGGTCGTATTACCGGATAATTTTAATGATAGCTTTTTATTCTTGAAGAACGTGTTTGTGGGCCTGGGCGTCACCGCTTTTGAGAGCATCGAAGACATAGCCAAAGTTACCAAAGAACTTGCCGTAATCGACGGCGAACTGCTCAAACTCATCTCAAGCACGCGCTCCAAAGTGACCATACAATATGCACTCAATAGTCACGTAGAGGCTACGGGCGATGTTCTTGTCACCGGCCAGGGAGCTTATAATACAAATATTCAAAGCGGCGGCAAGGTGAAAATCGACGGGATATATCGTGCCGGGGAGCTCAACGCACAGGGCAATGTCTTTATCGGTAAAGCGGGCTCGGACATCGGCGTAAAGACCGCCGTCCGGGTACCGTCGGGCAAAAATATAATGATCAAGAAATCCCACCCGGGCGTTTTTCTACAGATAGGAAAACAAAAGGCTGAGGTGGAAAAGCCCATGCGCGAAATCGACACGACCATTAACAGCGAAGGACAAATCGAATTGAACGGAATTTCCTGGACCCCGACTGAAGGGGACAGATAGCCTGCTCGCAGGAAGCCACATGTATTAACCGCCATATCGGCAGACCGGCGTCACTTGGAAAGCGACAACGATCCGCCGTAACTCGAAACTCTCGCTGTTCCCATCTCTTCAAGATCCCTTCACGCGGTTCTCATAGCCAAGGTCTTCTTCGAAATCGCGTCCCGGTAGACCTGAAGGTACTCGACTCCCGAACGCGCCCATGAAAAATCGAGGGACATTGTTTTCTTAACCAGGCGCTGCCACATCTCCGGGTTGTCGCGGTATAGCTTCAAAGCCCGGGCAATGGTCGCGTATAGCTCTCGCGGGGTGTATTCCGTGAAGACAAACCCGTTTCCCGATACGGTAGCGGCATTAAACTCGCTTACGGTATCGGCCAATCCTCCGGTTGCTCTCGCGACGGGAATCGTTCCGTAGCGCATGGCGATTAACTGTCCCAGACCGCACGGTTCGAATTTGGACGGCATCAAAAATATGTCCGATCCCGCGTAGATTCGCTGCGCCAAAACGAGATTAAAACCGATATGCAGCCCGATTTTTTTAGGGTAGCGCTGCTTGAGGCGTTCAAAAACCTTTTCATAATAGGGGTCTCCGGTGCCGAGCACCACCATCTGGATATCCAGATGCATCAGTTCATCAGCGATTTCGTCGATCAGGTCAAGACCTTTCTGGGCGACGAGACGCGAGACTAAACCCAGAACGGGAACATCTTTAAACGGCAGTCCCATCTCTTTTTGAAGAGCGAATTTATTTTCCTTCTTGTCCTCAATGGTGTCGACACTGAAGTTGCGGTGAATCCGCGGGTCGGTAGCGGGATTGAACTCATGATAATTAATCCCGTTGACGATACCGTAGAGATCTTTCGACCTCATCCGGAGTACCCCGTCCAGTCTTTCACCCATAGCCGGCGTCTGAATTTCCCGGGCATACGTCCTGCTGACGGTACTGACCACGTCCGAATACAGGATTCCGGCCTTCATGAAGCTGAAGGTGCCGTAGAATTCAAGGAGTTCCGGCACAAAATAATCTTCTCCGATATTAAACAACTCCATTTTCTCCGGAGGGAAGTTTCCCTGGTACTGAAGGTTGTGGATCGTAAAGACGGTGGCCATTTTACGGTAGAAAGGGTTGTTCATGTATTGATTTTTTAGGAGCAGAGGGATGGGACCGGTCTGCCAGTCGTTGCAGTGAATGATATCGGGCTGCCAGCCGAGCCGCGGGAGCATTTCCAGGACTGCGTAACAGAAGAAGGCAAAACGCTCCGCATCATCAGAAAAGGCATAAATACCGTCTCGGTAAAAATAATTGTAATTGCCCGCAAAGTAAACGGGTACTGTTTCGCTTCTGCCCTTGTATTGCGAATCCAGCTTGCTTTTCCGTAGAATACACGTACGGAGCTCTCCCGCCAGTTCGACCGGAAAATCAAGGACATACTCCATGCCTTCGATTTGTTTGTAGTGCGGCAGCACCACCCGGATATCGTTTATCTGTTCGTCCGGTCCGATAGCCAGGGCTTTCGGCAGTGAGCCGGCGACATCGGCCAGTCCTCCCACCTTTGCGAAAGGCACTACTTCCGAAGAGACAAAAAGAACCTTTAGCGGCCGGTCAAACACTTGCCCTCACCTCCTGAACCGAACTGATTACTTCGGGACACCACTCCGCCGCGTCCCTCATGGCTGCCGCCGCCATTTCGGGCGGCGTAGGGTTGATGTAATAACCGGTGCCGAGTTCGAAACCGGCGATAATCGTCAGACGGGGTAGTATCTCGAGATGCCAGTGATAGTCATCGCCGGCGCCGTCGTTTACCGGGGACGTATGCAGCACCATGTTGTACGGCGGGTCATAAACCGTCTGCGCCAAGCGGCCCAGGCTTTCCCTTAATACACATGCGAGGTCGCGTACCTGTTCCTCCTCGATCTGCGCAAAGTCGCGCTGGTGTTTTTTCGGCAAAACCCACATTTCGAAGGGAAAACGGGCCGCATACGGTACAAATGATATAAAGTGATCGCCTTCGTTAACCACGCGCTCCTTACACTCGGCCTCATAGCGCCACATATTGCAGTAGACGCACCCGCCTTTTTCCCTCTCGAACTCTCTTACGCCCGCGATTTCCGCCCTTATGTCCACCGGTACCATGGGCAGGGCGATAAGTTGAGAATGCGCATGTTCCAAAGAAGATCCGGCGACAGAACCTTTGTTTTTGAAAATACTGATATATTTTAGACGCTCGTCCCGGCGTAAATCCAGGGAACGCTCCCGCCAGGCCCAAATCACTTCCGCCACCTGCCAATCGGACTGGTTTACAAGATTCGGTTCATGTTCCGTTGTTTCGATAATCACTTCGTGTGCTCCGACGCCGCACCGTTTGACGAGGTGCGCCTCCTCATAAAACGTCCTATTCTCTTCTTCGACACGACAGGCCGGAAATTTATTCGGAACTACCCGGACCCACCAGCCCGGCCGGTCATGTTTGCTGCTCAATTGCCGGAAAGCCAGGACTTCCGGCGGAGTATCCCCCTCGTGTCCCTCGCAGAGCGGACACCTTTCCTGCTTTTTTTGCTCGAGCGGAGGTTTATAGTCGGTTGGACGTTTCGCCCTTTCCGTACTTACCGCCACCCACCTGTCGATAACTGGATCCTTACGCCATTCAGGCAATATGCTAACCCCCTACGCACCGTTTCACAGCCATATGAAAATTGTTTTTATATTAATATACCCTTTTTTCTTCTTACAAGCTTGACCGGATAAAAAAAGCCGCAAATATTTAAACCTCATGAAGATAAAGCAGGAAAAAGTCTAACATTCTCGAAATAAAATACCCGTAAAGGACCGAGGGGGGAGAATCATGGCGGGAAATCAGAATGTCGAAATCAAAGGAACGCGTGACGGCCTAGTCATTTTCTTGAACCCTACCTGCGATTTTGACGAACTAAAAAACGCTCTTCTTCGTCAACTGGAACGCGCCTGCGATTTCTTCAAGGGAGCCCGCTTCACCTTTCACCTCGGAAAGAAAAACCTTCCTGTCGAACAAAAGCAGGAACTTGTCAGCATAGTTGCCCGCTACGGCCTTGTTTACACCGAAAACATCGCCTATCCTACGACAAACAGGACCGCAAAACCAACGCAGGCTGTCCGCGAACCCCAAAGTACCTTGCCGTCTAAAACACAATCCTCCGGCTCAGCCGATCTGACAACTGCATTGCCGCCGGGCGCCGGCGCCGCCCAATTGATTCGCCATAGCCTGCGCGCGGGGGAGTCGATCATCACCGATAAACACGTCGTTATAACGGGTGACGTTCATCCGGGTACATCGGTGACTTCAGCCGGAAGTATAGTCGTACTTGGTACTCTTAGCGGCAAAGCCGTCGCCGGCGCTTACGGCAATAAAGATTCCGTCGTTACCGCGCTGAGGTTTAGACCCACGGCTCTTTCGATCGCCGGTATCGCCGCAGGCCCGCCCTCGAAAACGCTCGTTAACGTTAAGGCGTTTATTAAGGGCGGCAGGGTTACCATCATGCCCCTCCGCGAATCACACAAGAATAATTAGCCGCGCTGTTCCAACACTTTACTGCTCCACAATAGACCACATATTGATTTGGCGTCACAAATTTCGCCCTTATAGACCATTTCCAGCGCCTTCGGGAACGGAATCCGGACCACCTCAACAAATTCATCCTCGTCGGTTTCCTGCTGGTGGAAAGAAAGGTCACGTACGAGGTAAAGGTGCATCATCTCGCTGGTAAACCCGGGGGTGGAGTAGAACCGGCCAAGGCACCGCCACGACCGGGCTCTGATTCCCGCCTCCTCGATAAGTTCACGACGCGCGGATGTTTCGGGATCCTCGGTCTCTTCGATCTTCCCCGCCGGGATTTCCACCAACACCTTTCCTACGGGGTGGCGATACTGCCGCACCATCACCACCTCCTTGTCGTCCGTAAGCGCCACCACTGCCACTGCCCCGGCGTACTCCACGACTTCCCTGGTGCCGGTACGCCCGTCAGGTAGAAGGACCGTGTCGACCCGTACGTTAATTATTTTCCCGCTGTAAACGCGCTCCGAGCTTAAGGTTTCTTCGTGCAGCATACTATTTCTCCCTTCTCAGGTCCTCAGTCCTCAGGTCCTCAGTCCTCAGTCCTCAGTCCTCAGTCCCGTATCCCGGACTTAGGACTTTCGACTAGGAACCTGCCCCTTAGGCAGGGCTATGGTCTCTATCGCCGCGTTACCCAACCTTACAAACCTGCCGCCGACCTTGTTCCCGCCGTCACAAGCAGGTGTGGTTCTGTTCCGAAGTCTTCCATCGACAATAAGCGTTCTTTCTTAGGGCACGGCGATAAGCTGTGTATTACGCTAATTTCGGATACGCCCGCTTTCCGTGCCGCATCGGGCAGCGCTTGTCTGTGAAAATCCTCGCGCGCCGGGCTGGTCACCGCACTCAGGTTCTGCATCTTATTCCTCTCTCTTCTATCGTTTTCGCGCCGCGGCCGGAGTCTTCCTTTAAGCGCATATAAACCTTTTTATACGGACATATATAAATAGACAGATCATCCTTGTAAAGGAGCAAAAACATGTCTATGATGCGGCGGCGTGACCCCTACGGCGAGTTGTCAAACATACGTGACCAGATGAACAAGTTGTGGGATGTCCTTCGGCCCGGCCTTGGTTTTCGTCTCGGCACCCCGGGTGAAATCCCTTCACCCCGGATCGACCTCCACCAGAGTGAAAACGACATCAGGGCGGTCGTCGAGATACCGGGCCTTGAATCCAAAGACGATATTGAGGTAATCGTAACTGATAATACGTTAACCGTGCGGGGGGAAATTAAACGGAGCTACGAGCAGGAAGGCGAAGGGGTATTCCATAGTGAGAGATACTACGGCGCTTTTAACCGTACCCTTAGTCTACCGGTAGAGGTAAAACCCGACGAATCCACAGCAAGCTACAAAAACGGCGTCTTGGAAATTCGCATGCCTAAAACCGAGGCAAGTAAGCGGCGAACGGTCAGGGTGCCGATTCATTAACTTCAACACTCTTCTGGATTTATTCGATCTTCCGCCGCTTTCCCACTTGTGACAGAAGCTCTTCCACCGTCGGCAGCCCACCCGAGGCGATGACTTCCTCCCCTATTGCAACCACCGGCAGCGGCAGTTCCTTATCGCGTATTTGCGCCGCGAGTTCAGCCGCGCCGGGGTAATCACCGGGGGAAGCCACGTCCTGGTAAATGACTCGAACAACCCCACCGAAATACTTCGAAACCGCTTTCTTGTAAAAATGGTAGCTTAACGGCACCACGGCCGAACAACCGCGTGGCGGTCATCCGGGACGATCCTCACGGGCCGGTATCGTGTCGAAAATCCAAACAGGTTGTTCCACGAATCAATCCCCTAAGTGGTCAGCAGTCACATTTCTTCTTCTCTCGGATCTGAGACTCGCGGCTTTTTTTACTCGGGCTCGGGACGGAGGACTTAAGATTTTACCCGTGACCCGTAACTCGCGTCAAGGCTTACAAGGTCATTTGCCGGAGTCTTTTTATCCGTTCGTTTGTGGAAGGATGGGTGCTGAACAAGCGCGCCATGCTGCCCGCCGAGAGCGGGTTTACAATAAAAAGATGAGAAGATGCCGGGCTTACCTCCATCGGGATCCGCCTTGCCCCCTGCTCGAGCTTCAGGAGTGCGCTTGCCAGACCGTCGGGGTGTCCCGCGATCCTTGCTCCCGTAGCGTCGGCGTTAAACTCTCCCGCGCGCGAGATCGCCATCTGTACCAGCAAGGCAGCGATGGGTGCGACGATCAGCAGAATTAAAGCGGCCAGCGGGTTGCCCCCCTCGTTATCGTCCCGGTTACTGCCCAGAATCATTCCCCATCGGGCTACGCTCGCGATAAGGGTTATAGCGCCGGCGATACTCGCAGCAATGGTACCAACAAGCGTGTCACGGTTTTTAACATGAGCCAGTTCGTGTGCCAGCACCCCTTCTATTTCCGTCTTATTTAAGAGGCGAACAAGACCTTCCGTTACCGCCACCGCTGCATGCTGCGGATTTCGGCCGGTAGCGAATGCGTTGGGCTGCATGGAAGGCGTGAGATAAACGCGCGGCATCGGCAGGCCCGCCCGGCTTACCAAACGCTCAACTATGTCGTATATCTCAGGGGCTTCGCTGCGGCTCAGCGGCCTTGAACCGGTCATCCTGATAACGATCTTATCGCTGTAATAATATGAAAAAAAGTTCATGGCAAGAGCGATAAAGAAAAATATTAACGCTCCCTGCCCTCCGAAAGCGGACTGACCGATAAGCACCAGTATTACCGACAGGACTGCGAGAAGCGCAACAATTCGAATCCTGTTCAAAATCATCCCTCCATAAAAGCTGTCTTAATTTAAGTTATTATAACCATTACAGCCGCTTAGTGTTTCGCTGAGGGAACACATACCTCTAATGCCGCCGCGCCCGATGACGGCCTAATAGATACTATTTTCTTTATTTGAGATTATACACCATTAAGGCGGCCGAAGTAAGTATTCAGTAACCAGGATAAATTTGACTCAAGCAAAGTACTGGCGGAAAAGGCGTTTAGTACCCCCTGAAATTAAAAATAGCCGACCCCGGCTCTTTAACTGGCTCTCTTCCTACCTTATTTTATTCTACCTTCTGAATTCCGGCTGAATTCCGGCTTCTGGATTATGAATTCTTCCTTCTATCTTCCACCTTCTACATTCTATATTCTGTATTCTGCATTCTATTCCTACTAACTCTCAAGCGCGTAAACCTGGTTCTTTCCTCCGGCTTTGGCCGCAAGAAGGTAAAAGTCGGCGCGTTTTAACAACTCTTCGGCCACCACAGCGTCTTGCGGGTACGTAACCACCCCGAGACTTATACTCATACCTCTGCTCCTTACAGCGTTGCGCAGCCTTTCCGCAGTCACCTTAGCCGAACGGGCATCAGCCCCGGTGAGGATAATTGCGAACTCATCGCCGCCGTAACGTACGACGACATCCTCCTGTCTCAGAGCCCCTCTGATGGTTTGGGCTATTGTCTGCAAAAGGACATCTCCTGTAAGATGACCGTGCTTATCATTGTACGTCTTAAAACTGTCGATATCAAGCATTATCACCGAAACGGGTATTGCGTACCGTTTCGCCCGGGCGACCTCCTCGCCGAGACGTTCAAACAGGTATCGGCGGTTATATACACCGGTCAGCGGGTCGGTAATAACCAGCTGCTGCAGATTACTTATGCTCTCACGAAGTTCAGTTTCCTTGGTTCGCGCGCGCTCAATCAACAACCCCAGAAAAAGTGATACTCCCACCGTTAAGACCACCGCCGGAAATTCGCTTTCGTTCTTTATTTTACCGACCGCTCCTATAAGCGCGGCAGGTATCACAGCGGCGGCAACCGCCCCCCTCAACCCCCAGGTGTAGGCACACAACGCCGACGGAACCACATACAGAATCCACACTTCTCTTCCTAAGGGCGCCGCAAGCATCCGGAGCGCGACCGGCAACGCCCAGCAGAGTAACAGCACAAGCGCCTGGCGGATCCCGAAATTCACCCCAATACCTATCGACCCCTTTTCGTTATTCATAATATCGTACGATCCGTCATAGCTATTAAATTGTTTGACCTGTATTTAGTTAAAAAAGTTTCGTCAAAAACAATAAATTTCCTTCAAGAACCACAGTGAAAAATTTCAAAACGCCCTGCGGGAGCACATGAAAACAAAAATTTTAAATTATCTAACTGCTTGACAAGCCAAAATGACCTTGTTAAAATAAACACAAACAAGCTCAGGGTAGCTAAGATATTCCTCTTAAACCAATGTGGTGGGTGAAGCTTCTTTGTTCGGCCGATGGCAGTACCGGTTTCGCGTCGCACCAACAACAACCAAAATCCTTCTGTTTAAAACATGACGGGTAAGGCCTATTTGCTTAAGTGGTTGTGACGCCGATGCAACCATATAGGACTAGCCTTTTTTGCATGTTTAACATGCATTGTGTTAATTACTATTCTTTTCGTAAAGGTCACAATTACGTCCGAATACCTACTTTACTAAGGAGGTGGTTAAAACAAAAGACAGCATCCCGGTTAGAGTAGCTACCTTAAGGAAGCAAAATCATTATTAGGAGGTTGAGTTATGCCCGCGTTCGTAATCGCCGAGAAGTGCGATGGTTGCAAGGGTCAGGATAAGACCGCATGCATGTACATCTGCCCCAACGACCTGATGATTCTCGATAAAGAGCGGATGAAATCCTACCAGCGCGATCCCCAGTTATGCTGGGAATGCCTTTGCTGCGCGAAAATCTGCCCCCAGCAGGCCATCGACGTAAGAGGATACGCCGACTTTGTTCCGATGGGATCGGCTTGCATACCTCTGAGAGGTTCCGAGGATATCATGTGGACCATTAAGTTCCGCGACGGCGAAGTAAAGCGCTTCAAATTCCCCATCCGGACCACACCGGAAGGCAGCGCAGTCCCGGACGGAGGCTACGGCCCCGGTTCTAAGGCCAACGATATCAACGACCAGTATTTGTTCACCGAACCGGAATCCGCAGGAATGGATTTCTTCGCGAAATAATTAACGAGGGAGGTTAAAAGAATGCCGGTCCCGACTTTTGAAACCGTAGAAATAACTACCGACATATTGATTTGTGGCGCAGGTATGGCCGGATGTGGCGCGATGTTTGAAGCCGCTTACTGGGCCAAGAAAAACGGCGTTAAGATTGTTGTAGCCGACAAGGCTGCAACCGACCGCAGCGGCGCAGTGGCGCAGGGTCTCTCGGCTATCAATATGTACATGAATACCGCCGGCGGCGAGCGCACGCCGGAAGCTTTCGCCCAAATGGTTTACGGCGACATGATGGGCATCGTCCGCCAGGACCTTGCTTACGATATCGCCCGCCACGTCGACTCGAGCGTGCACCTCTTCGAGAAATGGGGTCTCCCGATCTGGCGTGAGGCCGACGGGAAGCCGATCCGCTCCGGCGCATGGCAGGTTATGATCAGCGGCGAGTCCTACAAAATCCTCGTCGCGGAAGCTTCCAAAAAGGCCCTTTTTGATGCGGGCGGCGAGCTTTATGAGCGTGTCTTTATCATCGAGCCTTTGATGGACGGCGACAGGATCGCCGGCGCTATCGGTTTCAGCACCCGTGAGAATAAGATATACGTCTTCCGGGCAAAGGTTGTACTCGCCAACATGGGCGGCGCCGTGCACGTCTTCCGGCCGCGCTCCACCGGTGAGGGCCTGGGCCGCACCTGGTACCCGCCCTTCCAGACCGGTTCCAGCACCTACTTTACCTTAAGAGCAGGCGCGGAACAGTGCTGCCAGGAGATCCGGTTCGTGCCCGTGCGGTTCAAGGACGCGTACGGCCCGGTCGGCGCCTGGTTCCTCCTCTTCAAGTCCACCGCCACGAACGCTCTGGATGAAAGCTACATGCAGACCCGTGCGGATGACATCAAGGGGTGGGCGCCCTTTGACACGTTTAAGCCGATGCCGGCCAACCTCCGTAACTACCTGGGCATCCTCGACGAAATCGACGGCAAGGGTCCGTTGCTCATGAGGACCAACCGCGCGATCGCCGCCCTGGCCGAGAAATACAAAGACGACCCGAAAGCCTTCAAGAAAAAGATGAAAGACCTTGAAAGCGAAGCCTGGGAAGACTTCCTTGATATGACCATCGGTCAGGCCAACCTCTGGGCCGCGCAGAACGTACGCCCGGAGCAGGTTCCGTCCGAAATCACCGGCGCGGAGCCGTACTTCATCGGTTCGCATTCCGGCGCTTCCGGCACGTGGGCCAGCGGCCCGGCGGACATCGCCCCGCCCGAATACCAGATGGGCTACAACCGGATGACCACCGTGAAGGGCCTATTCGTTGCGGGTGACGCCTGCGGCGCCTCTCCGCACAAGTTCTCCTCCGGTTCCTTCACCGAGGGCCGTATCGCCGGCAAGTCCATGGTGAAATTCGCCCTCGAGAACAACACCCTGCCGAATCTCGATGCGGCTCAGGTCGAAGAGTTCAAGGGCAGAATCCTGAAGCCTTTCGAACTTTACGAGCAGCATAAAGACTACGGCACCACCGACGAGGTCAACCCGAACTACATCCTGCCGCGGCAGTACCTCTTCCGGCTCCAGAAGCTCATGGACGAGTACGCCGGCGGCTGGAGTTCCTCCTTCACCACCAATAAGACCAAACTCGATATCGCAATGCAGCTTCTCGATTGGCTCAAGGAAGACGGCGAGAAGATGGTCGCCCGTAACCTCCACGAGCTCATGCGGCTGTTTGAGAACCAGCAGCGTACCTGGCAGGCGGAATCGCACGTCAGGACCATCCTCGCCCGCGAGGAGACCAGATGGCCTGGTTACTACGCCCGCAAGGACACACCGACCATGAACCCGGACCTTCAGAAGTTCATCAACATGAAGTGGAGCGCCGCGGGTGGTTGGGAAGTCGTCGACAGACCCATGATCACTATTTTCAAATAAAACCGTAATATGGCGGGTGAAGCCCTTTAAGGCTTCACCCGCCATTTTCTCTTTTCCGGAAGGTGTATACGGCAGCCGGCCACCTTGTGCTTTAGAATTTTTCGGCGCCTTTAAGAAGGAAGATTTTTTTCTTTGTCGAATTAATTAAAATATTTTGAGTCTTTGGGGTCTGTCGCTTGTTAAGCTTGACGAGAAAAGGAGGATTATCAGGTGTTGTTGAGACACAACAGAAGGATGGTGGTTTTAGATGGGTAACAAGTCGATCCTGGTGGTCGGCGGAGGCATCAGCGGCATTACGGCCGCCCTTGAAGCTTCAGAGGTGGGATATGAAGTCTTTCTATTAGAAAAAAGACCTTTCCTGGGCGGCAGAATAACACAACTCAATCAGTACTTCCCCAAGCTCTGCCCGCCTAACTGCGGCCTGGAAATGAATTTGAAGCGTATCAAGAACAGCCCCTACGTCAAGTACTTCACCCAGGCTGAAGTGGAAGGGATTACCGGTCAGGAAGGCGACTTTACGGTTCAAGTAAAGCTCGCACCCCGCTTCGTCACCAACAAGTGTACCGCGTGTAATAAGTGCCTTGACGTCTGCCCGGAGGGAAGATCAGACGATTTTAATTACGGCCTCGGAACAACTAAGGCCATTTATCTGCCGAGCATGTTTGCCTTTCCTTTCAAGTTCGTGATCGACGCCCAGGCCTGCCAGGGGACCAAGTGCAACAAGTGCGCGGAGGTCTGCCCGTACGGCGCCATCGACCTGAATATGCAGCCCCGGTCTATGACGCTCCAGGTGGGCGCCATCATCTGGGCGACGGGGTACAACCCCTATGATGTCACCAAGCTCACTCAGTACGGCTCCGGTCAGTATAAAAACGTCGTCACCAACGTTCAGATGGAACGCCTGGCGGCGAAAAACGGTCCGACCAACGGACAAATTCTCCGTCCTTCGGACGGAAAACCGGTGGAAAAGATAGCTTTTGTCCAGTGCGCCGGGTCGCGCGACGAGACCAATCTGGCTTTCTGCTCCGCTATCTGCTGCATGGCTTCACTAAAGCAGGCCACCTATGTGCGTGAAAGACACCCGGACGCTCAGATTTCTATCTTCTTCATCGACATCCGCGCCCTGGGGCGCTATGAAGAGTTTTACAACAATGTAATGAACCTTGGAAACATTACCCTGGTTAAGGGTAAGGTCGGCACCATCACCGAGGATGCGACGACCAAGGACGTTACGCTTCAGGCTGAGGACCAGGAGGCTGGAAGACTGATCACCGAAACCTTCGACCTGGTTGTCCTGGCTACCGGCATGGACCCTGCTTCCAAGAACGTTTCTATCGATTTGCCGCGAACGGCCGACGGCTTCGTGGCCGATACCGTACCGGGGATCTATGGCGCCGGTTGTTCCAACCGTCCTCAGGATGTGTCCGGGTCGGTACAGGACGCAACAGCGGCGGCATTAAAAGCTATTCAATCTGTGGTGGGGAGGTAATACCGTGGACAAGGTAGGCGCTTATATTTGTACCGGTTGCGGGCTTGGCGACGCCCTTGATATCGAGGCCTTGACCAAGGTAGCCACCAAGGATTCAAAACTACCGATTTGCAAAACACATGAATTCCTTTGTGGCCCCGAAGGCTTGGCCTTGATTAAAGAAGACATACAAAACGAGGGTGTCAACGGGGTGGTGGTCGTCGGCTGCTCGCCGCGGGTTAATACAGACATCTTTGATTTCGGCCCCGAAGTATTTGTCGACAGGGTAAACATCCGTGAGCAGGGAATCTGGTCTCATCCACCGAATGATGAGGACACTCAGATGCTTGCCGAAGACCAGCTCCGCATGGGTGCCGTCAAGGTAAAAGAGGCTCAAATTGTGGAACCTTACAAGTTTGAAGAGCTTGCCACGGCCGTGCTGGTCGTCGGTGGGGGGCTCGCCGGCATCACCACCGCTCTTGAAACCGCAAAAGCGGGGCGGAAGGTCGTCCTAGTGGAAAAGAACGACACTTTAGGCGGCTGGGCGTCAAAGCTTTACAAGCAGGTGACGCTGAAACCGCCATACAACGAACTGGAAAACCCTGATATCAACGACCGGATTCAACAGGTCCAGAATAACCCGAACATCAAGGTTTACACGGGTTCTAAAATGAAGAGCATCGCCGGCAGTCCCGGGATGTTCAGCGCCAATATTTTACGCAATAGCGGCGAGGAAGTCACTGAACCGGTTGGCGCCGTTGTGCTTGCAACCGGCGCGGTACCGTATGACGCCGGCAAACTTGAGCACCTGGGCTACGGAAAGTTCGCCAATGTAGTTACGTCGGACCAGCTTGAGGAAATGGCCGTCAAAGGTAAGATCGCCCGTCCTTCCGACGGTAAAGAAGCGAAAAACGTGGCTTTCATTCTTTGCGCCGGCTCGCGTGATCCGGAACATCTTCCCTACTGTTCTTCCGCGTGCTGCGTCGAGTCTTTGAGACAGGCGATTTACGTGAAAAGACAGAACCCCGAATCGGCCGTGTACATCTTTTTCAGGGACTTGCGGGCGCCGGGATTCCAGGAATATCTTTATAAACGCGCCCAGGAAGAAGGGGTTGTATTCTTCCGCAGCGAAAACGCCAGGATCGAAGAAAACGGCAGCGGCCTTGTAATAAAGGCCAAAGATGTACTGGTAAACGACAACATTGAAGCCGCCGGGATCGATCTTGTGGTTCTTGCTACTGGTATGGTACCTACAGCGGGCCTTGGGGAAATGATAATGTCATCGTTGGAAGATGAAGAGAAAAAGCCGGGAGTCGAGATACTAACAGTTCGTCCCGATACTTACTATGTATCAGACCTTTTGAATCTTGAGTACCGCCAGGGCACGGAGCTGCCCATGCTCAAATATGGTTTCCCCGATTCCCACTTTATCTGCTTCCCTTACGAGACACGACGCACCGGCATTTTCGCTACGGGCACCGTACGCGCCCCCATGGACATGCCGAATACGATCAGGGACGCCACCGGCGCCGCCCTGAAGGCCATCCAGGCCATCGAATTAACCGCCAAGTCGGTCGCCGTGAGCCCGCGCGTCTGGGACAACTCCGTCACAGAGTTCTTTATGCAGCAGTGCACGCAGTGCAAGCGGTGTACGGTGGAGTGCCCGTTCGGCGCGATTAACGAGGACGAAAAGGCCAACCCGCTCCCCAATCCGACGCGCTGCCGCCGGTGCGGTACGTGTATGGGTGCCTGCCCGCAGCGGGTCATCTCGTTCAAGAATTACAACGTCAACCAACTCGGCAAGATGCTTAAGGACGTCGAGGTTCCGGACGAGGACGAAGAGAAACCGAGAATCATTGTTTTCTGTTGTGAGAATGACGCCTATCCGGCATTGGACATGGTGGGTATCAAACATGAGGCGACCATAAGTCCCTGGATCAGGATCATCCCCTTACGGTGTATGGGGTCCATGAACCTGATCTGGGTGGCGGACGCTTTGGCCAAGGGCATAGACGGCGTACTGCTCCTCGGATGCCGCCATGATGAAGACTACCAGTGCCACTTCGTAAAAGGAAGCGAGCTGTGTAACGTCCGGCTCTCTAAGATCAAGGAAACCCTCGACCGGCTGGCTCTCGAGTCCTCCCGGGTGAAATTTGAAGCAGTCGGGATTATGGACTACCATCGCCTTCCCGATATCATTAATGAGTTTGCGGCGAATATTGAAGAGGTCGGTCCCAACCCGTACAAGGGCTTTTAAAGGGAATGTCGCGCTAAGACGCGAATATATTGACACTAAGGAATTCAAGATCTAACGGGAGCAGAGGCCCGTCACCGAACCCGCGTGCGGGCCCTGCCCCATCCCCTATCCTAGTGTCAGGAGTCCTTTTTAAAGAATAAATTTTAACTTAGGAGGGGAAAAGGGAGTGGCCATCAGAGTTAATCCCAACCTTGCACGGACTTTGCAAAAGTTTGGGGCCAAAACTGCTACCCATTGTTTCCACTGCGGGAACTGCACGGTCGTCTGTCCCCTTTCGACTGACGACAACCAGTTTCCGAGAAGGTTTATGAGGTACACTCAGTTGGGAATGGAGGAAAAACTTAAAAACGCCGTTGAGCCTTGGCTTTGTTACTATTGCGGCGACTGTTCCCGGCTCTGTCCCAGACAGGCCAGCCCCGGCGAAGTCATGATGTCCATGCGTCGTTACCTGACATCGCTTTACGATTCGACCGGTCTATCCTTAAAGCTTTACACCTCCAAATCCTTCGAGATGATGACCGTAGTCGGGTTGTTTGCCATTACGTTTATACTGGCACTGATAATAGGGGCAGGCGCTCCTTCCGAGCATGCGGAACTCCAGAAGTTTATCCCCCGGTCTTATATTATTGTGGGAGGCATGCTCTTTGGTGCCGCTATTGCGGCAATGGTGGTTAAGAATGCTCTTCGAATGAAGAAGCTGATAATCGACGACGCCCAAGGTCATTATGCCAGAATCCCGACCTCGGTTTACACCAAGGAACTAGGAACTTTCCTGTACCATTTCCTTTCTCAGAACAAGTTCAGCGAGTGTACGAACAGAGGCAGGTACGTCAAGCATTTCCTGTTGGTTTTCGGATTCCTGGTCTTCGCCTTTTATGCGGGTTTCTTTGTGGTTATAGAAATAGTCAAGGAATGGATCCATGTCGGACTCGCAGAAGGGTTAAAGGTCGCTTTTGTTACTGGTGCTTCACACCCGCTGTTCCCTTGGGGCCATCCGATAAGGCTTCTCGAATATGCGGCTACCGCAGCGGTCCTTTATGTGGTAATTGAATCGTTCATCAGCAGATCCGGTAAGAAAGAGCCGCTGCACGAGAATTCCCACTCCACGGACTGGACGTTCCTGTTCCTGGTAGGCGGTACGATTCTTACCGGCCTGATCACACACATATTCCGGAATCTTGACCTGGCATGGGCCACTTACATCACCTTCGCCCTGCACCTTGCTTTCATCGTCACGCTGTTTGTGGTCGGCGCCTTGCTCGCCAAGTGGGCGCACGCCGTTTACAGACCCCTTGCGCTGTATTTCGTTAAGTGCAAAGAAAGCGCGCTGAAGCTCCGGCAGGACGACATTATGTAGTACAAACGTCAACGGCAGGATTATATTGGTTCTCAAGCTAAAGGGGAGCGTTTATCAGCTCCCCTTTAGTAATCCTAAAAGCTGCTGCAAGACAGCGCCTTTCTGTTCGGAAGTCGGATGCGGAATATCGGAAGCCGAAGTTATTGAAGGAACCTAACTCCTCGTTTAGTGCCGGGTACTTTTGACTACCGAAAATCCTTAAGTCAGTTTTTTACCGATTTATTTGTTTTATAACACTTTCCTAAGTTTTATTGACAAATCCGAGCTGCATAACCGTCATGTCCAGAAAAACGGTCTTTATGTCCTCCCAGAATAAACTTGGGGGCATATCCTCCAACCCCCGCAAATCGATTGTCTTCACATAACCCCTGCAAACACTGCATACATCAATACGGTAAGGACCTTCTTTTAACTCATAGAAACTCAATTCCTCGGGCGACATATTTCCACAGAAAGGACAGGCGACCCTCATGAATCGCCACTCAGTATCACAAAGACCGCAATATAGATAGCGCCTTCCGTCTTTATCTAATTTGGCGAAGTTCGGCTTACTGCCGCAAACCGGACATTCCCCTTTCCCCCATGTGTCGAACTCATATTTTCCCCGCAGCCTCCTTGAATATGCGGCAAGATAAAGCCGGAGCACATGACTGAAAGCGAATCCAAAAACGTCCGGCGGGATCTCCTGCGGATTTTTTAAATAATTTACCGCTTCGCCGCTGCGTTTTAGAAGCGCATGAATCATCGCTCCGCAGTCAGTCTTGTTTTCAGGCAGGTTATTCTTTAAAAGAGACAGATCGCCCGCCATTTGAGGGAGATATCCGGCCAGCAAATCAAAAATCTGCCCCGCCACCAACACGAACTGCTCCTGATCGATTACAGGTTGAGCGCATTCGAGAAGGGGTATGCTGTTACCCGTACTCTCCAACGGCCCGCCGTTCAGGGACAGCGCCGTATCCGGCAGGGATACCTTTTCGAGCTCACGGTAACAATCGGCAAGGTTCGGGGGAAAAACCGGCTCAATCATATTAAGAATCCTCCTGTAGCCGCTTGAAATAAAAGCAGATGTCAGAAGCCGGAATTTGTGTACTTTCATCCGGCCTCCGACTTTGGGCCTCCGGTTCCGTAGCCTTAATTACGCGTTACGCCCCAGAAGAGAACCGCCAGGTGCCCCCGCCTGCTTCGGCGGAATACCCCTTCTATGCTCCGGGCCTCTAAGAACCGCCTTACCTTCTCTTCTACTGCGGGCGTAACCTTCATATAGCGTTTGAAAGAACCGCAGTAACGTTTAACGGCCTCTTCCAGGGGCCTCTCTTCCTCCCAATAATCAGGAATAAAATTAACATCCGGAAGGTACCCCGAGGCATAAAGGTAGTTCCACGGATATGTCGCATCGAAGCTCCCACCTGGGTACGGCTCGCCGGTTACCGCAGGCCAGAGCTCGGCGAGAACCGGATTCTTGTATCCCCGTGCGAATTCTACCAGACAACAATACCGTCGCGACGCGGCAACCATCTTAATCAAGCTTTCAGGGTCTCGAACCGCCGGGGTCAAAGAAGCAAAGCTGAGGTCGAACCTCTTTCCCCACCCTGTCTTCGCCGGTTCTATCTCCTCCCAGGCCGCGTTAATCACCGTAATATTGGTAATTCCGTGCTCTGCAGCCTGTCCCTCTAAGACAGCACACATTTTCGGCGAACTGTCAACACTGACTACCTCGTGAACGTGCGGCGCGAAAAGAAGAGCGTATACCCCGGGACCGGAGCCTATGTCCAGCACGGATGCGCCTGAATGAAGCGCACCTTTCGCGAGCAAAATTTCCGTCACTTGTTTAAGACGGTCTCGATCCTGAAGGCTCCGGCGTTTCCCATAGTTAGCTGCCAGAGCGTCCCAGAACTCCCTGTCGTTCTCGTGGGAACCATGACACGATCCCGAACGTCTTCGTGTCTTCCGCCATTCCTCTTCCCAAAACTCCCGGTCTGTCAGGTGTGCGATTACCATTTCCTCCTATCTAAAAAAAACCGCCAAGACGCCATGAACGCCATGAATCAAGAAAATAAATATGTGATAACAATTAAATCGTTATTTCCAGCATCATAACGGCCCATTGCTGCGTTCCGTGTATGTTACAACACTGCTTCCAAATTTCAAGCTTACGGGTATTTTCAGATTTCGTGTTATCCGGCACTCAGTCCAACATTTGTGATTGTTATGACATCGAAGAACCAAGCCGCGGTATCTTACTATAAGTACCAGATACCTTCTGAGTGCTGGACATGTGGGACTCCTCTGAAAAACGCTCAGAAGCGTGTTGTACCCAAAACGCCGTTCTCCGAAGAATTAACCTTCCTGAACAACGGTCAAGCCGAGTGTGGCGCTGAATATCCGCCGCTCATACTCCCCTGGCACGCCCCGGTTTTCATCAGCGTGGCGCACGTAAAAAAGCCAGTCTCCCGAATTTGAAAGCGGCACCTTGACCTGTCCCTTTCCGTTTGTAACAAACCGCTGCGCCCAGTCGTTTTTACCCCATCCGCCCCATGTGGCGGCAACCATTACCTCGGGCAAGAGCACGCCGCGGTAACGAACTTGAAGTACCACCTCGTCCCCCACCTGATATTTTCGCGGCGCCATAACCAGTTCAAGTTCATGCCCAAGGAAACTTAAATCCGCCTGCTTAAAAAGGTCACCACACGCCGCGCAGAAATGACCTGCAATGAAATAGTTTTTGGCGTACTGGTAGTAGTACCCCGCATCCCGGGCATCCGGATATTCCAAGCGGGTACCGTTTTTGTAAAGTCCCCCTTTGGTTACGACAATAGGCCCTACGTCGTTTTCCACAGAAACCGCCCATAAGCCTTCCCGTCCCGGTTCCAGGCGCAGGACGTGATGACCCTTCTCATCACGCCTAATCCTTAACTCGTGGCATTCGCCGCCCGGGTCAAACGCTGAGGCGCTGAGCTTATCCTCCTGTACCGACCCTTCCGGACGCATCGCGTGTCCATAAAAGACCAGACACCGGGTCTCTTCTCCCCGACACCGGTGGTAACTCTCCGGAAAAACCCATATTTCGTGTCCTTGTACAACCCTTAGCATTGTCTCCCTCAAAAATATTACTTCTTTTGCTGGGCACCGCGATAAGCTTCGCATAGCTACGTAGCTCGGCAAGTCAAAGTCCTCACGGAAGATCGTTGATATTCATTATAATCACTTCGGAAAACCAATACAACCCGCCTTAGCGGGTCGTTATCGTCACGGGAAATTTTATCGAGGCTTAGCCCAAATGCGTATGCCGGACAGACCTAACGCTCAGATAATGCTTTTGGAAACCTGGTCGCGGTTTGCATAAAACACCGCCCGCCGGCCGGCGATCAGGGTTTCGAAATGCACGGGGCGTCCCCACAATCTGAAAACATACCTCAAAACATGCTCCAGATGGCGTATATCCAGCTCCACTCCCTCGTAGACGTGACGAAGGTATAATTCCCCCCGGCGGTTATAGTCGCCGTCAACCACCACTATATAAGGATTCCCTCCGTTTTTCATACCTGCAAGCAGCGCCTCCCGCACCCTTTCCCAATCCGTCGTCGTCATCCGCCAGTCCTGTCCTACTTGTTGATAGACATACAGCCCAAGTTCCTTAACCAGGTCCTGCGTTAAATAGTTCCGTATCAGTGAAACGTCGTTCTCCACCTCCCGGATCTCAAAAAGCTTCTCTCGTCCAAACCGGCGTTCGATGTCTTCAATGATTCGCAGGCCCAAAAGGTATGGGTTTACAACACGTTTTCCCGGTTGAATAAGTTCCGCATGCATCCTGGCGAACTCCACCGCGTCCGCCGTGTCGAGTTCCAACTCGCGGAGCAGCCGCAGGTGCCAGAAAGTGGCCCATCCCTCATTGAGTATCTTTGTCGCTAACTGGGGCCAGAAATATAAGGCTTCCCTGTGGACAATCATCATCACATCTTTTTCCCACTCGGCAAGCTCCTGGGAATGCTTTGCGATATAAAGTAAAATGTCCTTTTCCGGTCCGGAAACTTTTTTTTTATAAACCGTACCACGAGATTGCGTGTGCTTTCGAAGATCTAAAGTCATTTCAGGGTTGCGGGCGGGAAACCGCGAATGTCCGTGGAATTCGTACGGGTCGATATGCTCCTGAATCGCCAGTACGGCATTGAGGAATTCTTCGACCCGTTCCCGTCCGTGGAGCGCCTCGTACCGTCGGATCCGGTCCGCCGAGCGGGCCATTTCGTCTATCATCCGGCGTGAGGTGCAGCTGAAATACACATTGTTTTTAAAAAAATCACTGTGAGCAAGCACATGCGCAACGATAAGCCTATTCTGAATCAGCGAGTTGCCCGAGAGCAGGAAGGCATAACAGGGGTCGGTGTTAATCACCATTTCGTAAATGCGGCTCAGCCCATACTCGTAGCACATCTTGACACGGTAATAAGACTTACCGAAACTCCAGTGAGAAAAGCGTGTCGGCATCCCATAGGCGGTGAAGGTGTGAATGACTTCAGAAGGGCAGATCTCGAACCGCATCGGGAAAAAATCGAGTCCCCGGGACCGGGCAAGTTGAACGATCTCAAATATAACCGACTCCAAGGTTTCAACTTCTCCCATAATCAGTAACCCATTCCCCCGGAAAACCTTTGTATTCTACACCGCCCGGTTTTCCCAAGATACTCCTTACCCTTCCGCTATGTTTTATTCCGTGAGAAAAACGCCTTAAGCGCCGTATACACATCACCTTTATCCCGCAATGCCACCGAGATAAAACCCGGGTCGTCAATAACCCGGTAGGCGGTCCGCAGGGTACTCGTATAATAGTAAGGACCCTCAATCTCCCCGTATCCCACCAGGTTAGTGACCTTTAACAGCTTCCCGACCAGTTCGACACAACAATCGTTATCCGAGGCCAGGTTATCGCCGTCTGAAAAATGGAAGGCGTAAACGTTATAATTACGTGGTAAGAAGCGTTCATAAATAATTTCAAGCGCCAATTGGTAAACCGCCGAACAGCGGGTTCCCCCGCTTTCCCCTTTACGAAAAAACTCCTCTTCCGACGTTTCCCGGGCTTCGGAATGATGAGCAAGAAAAACCGTTTCAACATTGCGGTAGTTGGTCTTAAGAAAACGCATCATCCAGAAGAAAAAACTGCGCGCTATATACTTTTCGAAAGGTCCCATCGACCCCGACGTATCCATCATCGCGACAACCGCAGCTCCTATCTCGTGTGACTTATCGGTGTCCCACGTACGGTATCGCAGATCCTCAGGACGCATACCGTAAAAACCCGAACGGCCGGCACGGGCATTGCGCTGAAGCACCGCAAGCAGGGTGCGTTTATAATCAAGGTTTGCGGAAATCCCATGCCGCCGAATTGCAGAAAACTCAAGATTTTCAAGTGTCGGTCCGGACTCACCTTTTGATTCCAGATTCGGCAGAGATAATTCTTCAAAGACGATATCGGCGATTTCGTCCACGGCAACCTCCGCTTCGTAATAATCAACACCCGGCTCTTCACCGGCCCCTTTCCCTTCCCCCTTCAGGAGCCTTGAAATCACCGGGTCCCCTACGCGAAGCTTGTGGTTCCCCTGGCCTACATACTGCACCTTGCCGGGATTGAACCGGAAGCGGTATTCCTCGAGTGAACGCATGGGAACTCGAACGACTTTCCTCCCGTTTGTCAGAACCACACTTTCCTCAGTGATAATATCTGAGAGTCTCCTTCGGACGGCTTCCCTTACCTTTTTCCGGTGCCTCTCGGCATCAACGCTTCCTTTTCGGTAAGCAGACCAGTCCTCCCGGTTCACCGTAAAATCCACCATCCCGCCTCCACCCTCCCATTTCACCGGCTCAGTAGGCTCCCGACATACCGCAGCAATTCCCCGGCGCAAACCGGACAGTAACCATAATCCGATACCAACCTGTCGCTTACCGCCCTTACACTTTTCGTCCGTTCCGGGTCAGCCGTCCTGGCGCAGGTAATGGTTTTAATAACGCTTTTCAGGTCTGCAAACAGTTTTCTTTCAATGGCTTCCCGGAGCCGGTGGTGTGCTGTATAGTCGAACTTTTTCCCTTTGCGGGCGTAACTTGAAAGTCTGATAAGTATCTCTTCCCGAAAACTTCTCCTGGTGGCGTCGCTCACGCCGATCTGCTCTTCGATGGAACTCATCAGTCGTTCATCCGGAGCAATCTCCTCGCCGGTCAGCGGATCAAATATCCCGTTATCGTTACAATATGCCTCAACGTTGTCCAGATAGTTCTCGAAAAGGGCCTGCGCGGTCTCTTTAAAAGAATCGACCAGTGCCTTCTGTACCTCGCGCTTAGCGATCTCGTCGTATTCACAACGTGCGGTTGATATTAGATCAAGGATTCGCTCATGCTCCTCCGCCGTTATCGAAGGATGCTGGTCAAAACCCTCCCTGAGAGCCCTCAACACGTCCAGGCCGCTGATACAACGTGTCTCGGCACGCATCAGCGCCGTGCACAACCGATTAATTACATAACGGGGATCTACACCGCTCATTCCTTCATCCGGATGCTCGGACAGAAGTTCCGCCAATTCTTTTTGGCTGAAGTCTTCCACGTCCCCGTCATCGTAATGCCTCATTTTTATGGCAATATTCATGCCCTGTCTCATGGATTCCTTAAGGCGCGAAAGCACCGAAAACATGGCAGCAACCTTCAGGGCGTGCGGCGCGATATGAATACCTCTAAGGTCGCTTTGACCTAGCAGTTTTTCGTATATCCTTATTTCATCCGAAACCTTAAGGTTGTAAGGGATTTTAATGACTATCATGCGCGAAAGAAGCGCCTCGTTCTTACTGTTGCTGACAAAAGCCTTATACTCCGTCTCGTTGGAATGAGCCACTATCAATTCGTCGGCGGAAATAAGCGCAAAACGCCCGGCCTTAAAGTTGCCCTCCTGCGAAAGCGAGAGCAGGTTCCACAGAAAACGCTCGTCAATTTTAAGCAGTTCCTGGAATTCCATTATGCCGCGGTTAGCGATATTGAGTTCCCCGTCAAAACGGTAAGCGCGGGGATCGGATTCCGAACCGAATTCCGTAATCGCGGAAAAATCAATACTTCCGGTTAATTCCGCGATATCCTGGGATTTCGGATCCGAAGGCGTGAAAGTGCCGACTCCTAACCTTTTCTCTTCAGAAAAAATGATACGCTCTACAGGCACATCCTTTATCGCACCCCCGAAGTCGGTTTCCAGCCGCAGACGGCAAACCGGGCAAAGCTCACCTTCGATGCTTATGCCGTACTCCCGGTGGAATTCCCCCCGAAGTTCCCTCGGAATCAGGTGCAGCGGTTCCTCGTGCATGGGACATCCCTTAATTCCGAAAACCGCGCCGTCGTCAGTCCGGCTGTATTCCTCAAGCCCCCGTTTCAGAATGTTAACCAGGGTTGATTTCCCGCCGCTGACCGGTCCCATCAGTAACAGAATGCGCTTTCGGACATCCAGGCGCCACGCCGCCGGGCGGAAGTATTCTTCAACTAGCTTTTCCAGTGACCGGTCAAGCCCAAAAAGCTCGCGGGAAAAAAAGCGATACCGCTTTCTCCCCTTAACCTCCTCAACGCCGGCTGCGGTAATCATATTATAGATTCTACTGTGCGCGAGCTGGCAAATCCGCGGGTTGTGCCGTACCAGATCAAGGTATTCAAAGAAAGATCCCTGCCATACCAACCGCTGCTCTGCGGCATGGAAGTCTTCTACCCGCTTTAGAAAGCTCAAACCTCCCCCTCCTGGCGATGCTATGTTCGACTGACGTATCGGCTTGTATTAAATGTATGCGCCGGCAGCCACAAAAAACACGCCGCCGGGACACCGCAATAACAGAGTTATCACTACCGTATATTCCCGATTTTCATCTCGCTTAATTAATGGAACGGAGGGAATCTTATAAGTGATTGGGAAGGACAAGGAGGTTATTAAATGGGAAAACGTATAGTGGTTATCGGCGGTGCGGCCTGCGGCCCAAAAGCCGCTGCCCGCTCTCGCCGCAGGGACCCGGAAGCCGAAATCACCATCGTTGAACAGGGCGGGCAGGTTTCCGTAGGGCGATGCGGTCTGCCGTATTATGTCGGTGGAAGGGTTCGGGAAATAAAGGAGCTTTGTTCGACCCCCGCCGGGGTCGTACGGGATCCCGCGTTTTTTGAAGCGGTTAAAAATATACGCGTGCTGGTTCAAACGCGGGCGGAAAAGATAGACCGAGAAAACAGACTGGTCCATACAACCCATATACCGACAGGGAAACATGACACGCTTCCTTACGACAAGCTGGTTTTATCCACCGGGTCACGTCCGATACGCCCCGGAATTCCCGGTATTGAGCTTCAAAACGTCCACACCCTGTGGTCCCTCGAGGACGCGGCGCGCATCCGTGAAGCGGCTTCATCCGGGAAAACACGCCGCATCGTTGTTGTAGGCGCCGGATTGATCGGCCTTGAGACCACCGAGGTGCTTCTTGAAGCCGATTTCCCTCAACGCAAACCGGAAGTGACCCTGATCGAGGCCATGCCGCACATCGCCCCCGGCTTTCTGGACGAAGAAATGGCCGCTCTCGTCGTAAAGCATCTTGAAACAAAAGGTCTGTCCGTACGTGCCGGAGAAATGGTAGAAAGTCTGGAAGGAGACGATTCCGGTTCCGTTCGTCGGGTGATTACCTCGCGAGGAGCTTATCCCGCCGACCTGGTGATCATGGCCGTAGGGGTGCGGCCTAACGTCGATCTGGCACGCGAGGCCGGGCTCGCCATAGGAAGAACCGGCGCCATCGCGGTAAATCAACATCTTGAAACAAGCGATCCCGACATTTACGCCGGCGGCGATTGCGTGGAAAACATAAACATGGTCAACGGCAAGCCTGTTTACACACCGCAAGGTTCCGTCGCCAATCGTCACGGCCGGGTGATCGGCAATAACCTTACCGGCATGCGGGATTATTTTCCCGGGGTCCTGGGAACGGTAATTTTCAAGATCTTTGATTTCACGGTAGGGCGGACCGGACTTAGCGAGTTTCAGGCCTATGACTCCGGCTACCAGACCGCAACGGTCATTGTTTCAGGAGCGGACCATGCCCATTTCTACCCTGAATCGGGCTCTGTTATTATTAAACTCATCGTCCATATACCCACGCGAAGGATTCTCGGCGCTCAACTCGTCGGCGAAGGAGACGTAAACAAGCGCCTCGACGCTCTGGCCGTGGCGACCTCCATGCAGGCAACGGTGGATCAGCTTGCCGAGTTTGACCTGGCGTACGCCCCCCCGTACAACACGGCCATGGACGTCCTGCACCACGCCGCCAACACAATGCGCAATAAACTGGCGGGTATCGCTAAAACCTGTACGCCCGCTGAACTGAAGAGCCAGCTTGCAAACGGAAACGGTGTGATGATACTGGACGTGCGTACACCCGCGGAAAGACGGGAAAGACCGTCTCCGTATGAGGGTGCGGTACACATCCCCCTGGGCAGTTTGCGGACGAACCTGGACAACCTCCCCGCTGAAAAAACCATTATATCTTTCTGTCAGGCAAGTATGCGCGCCTGGGAGGCGCAAAGGATTTTGGAATCCAAGGGTTTTACGAACGTGCGTTTCCTCGAAGGGGGACTGGCGGCCTGGCCGTACTAAGAGCCATCAAAACTACGAAACTCTGTTTTCAACCGCCAAGACGCCAAGATCGCCAATAAAACCATTATATTTTTTAGGAAATACGCTTATTCACAAGAATTAAAAAGCATAATGCTATTCAATCAAAAAGCCCGTCGGGCCAAGTTATTCGCCGATGGGCTTTTAACGTATCTGTAATATCACTTACAAACTGTCGAACCGCGCTTTATACCGTGCCCCCGGATTCTTTTAAAATCTGCAGCACCTTGTCGCGAAGGGTCTCATCGACATTCGCCTTCAGGATTACGTCCCGCCGCGCGAGATCTTCGTCCGCCGCATCCGGCGCAGTTCTTACCTCCGCCCGGTCATCATCCTCACGGTTCGCTCCCATGACGTAATCCCCAAGACCGCTGATGCTTCCGGTAATCCTCCCCATCACCTCGCCGAGCCCGCCCTTTGCGGTTTTTCCCGTCCGTTCGATCTGAATGTCGTTAACACCCATGGCTTTCAGCCGGTTTGCCGCGTGTTCAGCCTCGTCACGTGTCCTGAAATGAGCTGTGATACTTTCTTTCTGCATGAAACAATTCCTCCTCAGCTTGGCTTTTCCAACATTTAGACCTATTATTTCCTGAATTTTGGATTTTATGCACGGTCGGATAAAACAAAAAAACGGGGAGAACCCCGTTTAAAAAGGCCTTTACGATTTGGTTTATTTCTGACTGATGGTCTGGAAAGAATACTGATTAAGCGATTTTCTTAAGGTTAAGAGCAATCTGTTAAGCTATTGTGTTTCCTCCGTGTTCTCTATGTCTCTGTAGGTAACCCGGCCCTCAACGTGCCGATCTTAAGACGCGGCGTTCTAAGCGCGTTGTGTGTATAACGATGCAAAGTACTTTTAACCTGCCGTTGAGTACTGGGTGGTTCCGGCCTGTCCGAGTTAAATATGCTTCCGAGCAGGCAATCTTCTACCAGTAGTAGGTTATCTTCGCCTTTTGTTTCAGGTTCTGCACGGTTTGGGGAATCAATTGCGAGCTCATAACGGATTCATAGTCCTTTTTAACCTGGTCCTTCACCTTATCGTAGGGTTCGTTGTTGTACTGCGAATCCTTGTACTGCTCGTAGAAACTCCGCAGTTCCTTGTCCCCCGCCTTCACCTCTCCCGCCAGCTTTTGTATCAGGAGCTGCATCCGAATCCTTTCATTCAAATCCTCTCTGGTCAGATGTCTTTCTTTCAGAAAAGCATCCAAATCCTTTTCCGTCATCGAGGTACCCATCATGTTCTTGAGTTCGGTATTTATTTCGCTTTCCTTAATCGTAACACCCCTTTTAGCAGCCTCTTCATCGATCAGCCTTTTCTGAACCAGGAAATCAAGTGCTTCGGTGCCGTTTGTCTCTTCCAGGGCCTGATGAAATTCGTTGTACCGAATCGCTTTACCGTTAACCTTCGCCACCACTTTCCCCTCGTAGGTATACCACGACATCAAATAGGTAAGGATCGCGGCGGCGACAAAACCACATACTATACCGATTACCATCTGGAACCTGTCTCTGCCGCCGCCTTCATTCCTCACAGGAATCTCTTTCGTCACGCCAACTTGTTCCATTACCGGGATCTCCTCCACCTTTTTACCACCCTTCTTAAATACTAGGCTTACTTATTCCGTTTTCGCCCCCGGAACCCTTTTCCCTTCAGCCAACTTTTTCACACTTTCCCTTTCTGCTCACCACCGTATATCGTCAAAGGTAAAAGTATCTATCAGGTCGTTCCGTCAGTGAATCACCAAGCTGCTGAACGGTTCACAAAAAAATACCGCCGCAGGCCTTAATAGGCGGGTAAAAGCGCTGTGCGCTTCACGGCAGTCGCTTCAAGGGCGTAACCACCAATGGGCTTCAAAACACATAATTCAGTGGTGACTCCGCTGCCGTTTGCATCATATCCGGCACCGGGGCAAGGGTTTAATCCGCCAAAAACTCCTGCCACATCTCCTTTCCCAGGAAACTTTCTTCGACGTTGCTCTCCATTTCCTGAAACATCTTTAAAGGCACGGTGAAGGTGAACAGGTCCTTGCCGAGTCTTTTCCTAACGTTTTCGCGCGCCGACAGGTCCATCAGTCCCATGACCGCTCTCGGTTTTTCCGATTCTGTTTCCCTGTACGCGAAGATACCTATGCTGTGGCACCCTGCGCCAAAAGGCATTATAACACTTTCTACGCTTTCTCGCGCGTAATTCGCCAGCACGGTCAGAGCGGAGATCTGGTCGGGATTGGCAAGAAATATTATGGAGACCGGGGTCTCTTTGCCCGGAGCGACATCTTTGAGCGGTTTCATGACGACGTACTTCGCCGGGATGTCGGTAATCGGCATATATTCTATGAATTTCTTAACTAATTCCGGTGATTTGACGTACCTTTCTCCGTACAGGATGTTCTGCACGGACTGTTCCCTCTGTGATTTAATCATCTCCCGGGTTACCCCGAGTTGTGCGGCCCCCGTTGAAAGGAAATAACAAAAGAGTTCGATCCCCCCGGGCCAGTTTAGGTACTGGTTCCCGAACCCCAAACCCGTTCCCCCCCCCAGGCAGCCGAAGGTCCGGCGGTCAAAAACCACCGTTCGCCCTTTGGCGGCGTTGGCAAACAGCCACATGATGCAACCCCAGCCGCCTTCCTTGAACTGCAGCGCGCCTGCCGGCTTCTCATCAGCCCAAAGCAGGGCCACCGGGCCGTACCGGAATTGGATAAGGGCGGCAATCTTACTTTCCACGATTTTTCACCCTTTCATTTCGATATTGCTTATCCTGATTTCGCTGGCCGAGATTTCAAACCCTTTTTTTATACATTATTTACTTAATGTGAAAATCGCACTGAACCAGCATAAGCGACCATTTCAGACGGTTTTAAGTCGTCAGGTTTAATAACAGCCTTCTGGGCCAAAATAGTACGCCAAACATAATTTTCATTGTTAAAATCTCGCGAAAACGACAGGAAATGCGTCGAAGTATGGCGAATTCCTGTACATATCAAAAAGGGGGTTATACTCCGTGCGCAGACCTGTTGTTTTCTATTCCCTCGGACTCGTTATTATTTTGACCCTTGTTGTTATCTTTTCGTTTGACCAATGCCGCCAGCTTTTCGTAGGGCACACGGGAAAATCCCAGATTACTAATAACACCAAACCAAGGCCTCCGGGAAGCGCCGCAGCCGCCGCGAAACCAACCTTGGAGGAGCTTCAGAACGATGCACGCGCCGCAAACGCCAACGAACTCGGTTACGTACCCATTCTGCTTTATCATCAGATCAGCAAGCAGGAAGGGCGGTGGGCGCGCACCCCGGACAACTTCCGCAAGGACCTGGCCGAATTGTACGAACGGGGGTATGTTTTGATTTCACTCAGCGATTTTTTATCAGGTAAGATCAGTATCCCGGCGGGGAAATCACCGGCGGTGATAACCTTCGACGATAGCACCCCGGGAGAGTTCCGGCTCATTCAAAAGGGCGAGGAACTTACGGTGGATCCCAACTGTGCTGTAGGGATACTGCGTGATTTCGGTCAGCGCCACCCCGACTTCGGCAACGCCGCCACCTTTTTTATCAACGCCAACCCTTTCGGCGGCGAAACCGGGCAAGGGAAATACTGGAAGAAAAAGCTTCAGATGCTGGTTGAATGGGGCTTCGAAATCGGCAACCATACAATGAGCCACGCTTACTTAAAGAACCTCACGCCGCAAAAGGCGCGGGTCGAAATCGCGGGTCTGCAGAAACTGATCCAGCAGGCGGTGCCGGGTTATAAGCCCGCTTCCTTCGCCATAGTCCAGGACGGCGTGCCGAACCCTTATGAAACCGTTGTCCAGGGAACATATGACGGGATCACCTACCATCATAAAGGAGTGCTGTTGTGGGCCTGGAGCGCCTCCCGGCCGCCGTTTCACAAGGATTTCGACCCGCTGCGCATTCAGCGGATCCAGGTTTTCCAGGACCACGGCCTGAGTTCGCTCACCACGTGGCTGGACCGGATCGAACCGACGCGCTTCATCAGCGACGGCAACGTTGGGACAATCGCCATGCCTCAATCCTGGAAGGATTCCCTAAAGGCCGGTGCGCCGGGCCGGCAGGTGCTTTACGAACCCGAAAATAAAACCGACAAAACCCCGGCGCGTGAGCAGCAGGCCTTTAACGCTAAAGGCGTACACGTCACCGCCATTTGGGCGTCCTCCCGTACCCGCTGGGAGGGTATAATCGATCTTATTAAAAAGAGCGGGTACAATGCCGTCGAACTTGATATCAAGGATGAAGACGGCAGTATAGGCTACCTTTCCAATGTTCCCTTAAGCAGGGAGATCGGGGCGGCCCACGACTATCTCCCTATTAAGGACATGTTAAAAGAACTTAAGGATCAGGGTATATACAGCATAGGACGCTGCGTAGTCATGAAAGACCCGACACTCGCTAAAAAACGTCCGGAGTACATGGTACGCACCGCCAGCGGGTACCCCCTAGCCGGAGGGCTGTGGGTAAACCCTTGTTCCCAAGCGGTTCAGGATTACAACATCGCCCTTGCCAAAGAGGCATACGAACTTGGTTTCGACGAGGTCCAGTTCGATTATATCCGTTTCCCGGAAGGACAGGGCGTTAAGACGGTAAGTTATCCCGGCATGGGAAATCAGGAACGCACCGACGTCATCGCCGGTTTCCTCAACCACGCGCGCCGGGAAATCGGCTGGGATAAGTGGCTTTCCGCAGCCATATTCGGCTTCATGGGATACGCCAAAGACGATCAGCGCATAGGCCAGCGGCCGGAACGCCTGGCTCCTTTTCTGGACTTCATGTCGCCGATGGCCTATCCTTCACATTACAGCCCGGGAAACTACGGTTTTTCTAATCCCAACGCCCACCCAGCGGAAGTGGTGAACGGCACTCTGGCGGACTTCGAAAAACTTATCGACACCAGCGGCTGCCGGCTGCGCCCCTGGCTTCAGGCTTTCACCATGGGGTCCCCTCCGTACGGAACCGCCGAGATAAAAGCGCAGACAAGAGTGACTGAAAAGCGGGATATCCATACCTGGCTGCTCTGGAACGCAGGTTGTGTTTATCACCAGGACGCTATGCAACGTTGAGCTTTATCGCAGGGCCACCTTATAATTAAAAGTGAGAAATGGAATGAATAATTCAGGATAACAAGGGGAACCAGTTTTGCATAACAAGCTGTTGCGCGCAATCTTCCAGCTCATAACGGCCTCGATCGGAGCCCTAATCTTTATCTGGTTTTTGGGAACGGCAAACTACCAGATAAACGGATTTGAGGTGCGGGGAGCGTTGCGCCCGGCGATGTGCGGGCGGACGGTGGTTGAACTGCCGCCGCTCGGTTCGTTCTCCGCAAAGACACATGCCGCTCCGGTTGAGTGCCGCGTCACACTCCTCCGGGTCGAGGAAAAAACGGTTATCGCGCACCTTAAAAACCTTAACCTCAGTTCGATCTGGAGCCGGATCGAAAATGACGCAAACCGGGCGTTGCGTGCATTTATAGTTAGGCAGTTATTGCTGGGGATACTGGGAGCGTTGTTTTTCACCCGGTTGTTTTTCCGCACGCCCTGGCGTAAAATCTGGCAGCCCGCCGCAGCGGGGTTTGTGATTACCGTGTCGTGGTTGGCGCCTGCCTTCTTCACCTTTCACACCGACGCCTTCAAACACCCGGCTTACAGCGGCATGATCGGCGCCGCCCCCCGTATTATGGCCCTTAGTGAAGACCTCGTCAGCGGTTTTGAAAAATTCAAGGCCGGCACCCCGGAGGTGGTTGCCAATCTGCAGGCGTTATTCAACCGTGCCGACGGGCTGAACGGTCTTTCCGACGTCGGCGGGGGCAAAAGGCTGCTCTTGATATCGGATATCCATAATAACCCCGTAGGCCAGGCCTTTGCCCGCGAACTCGCGGACCGGTTTGCCGTCGACGCAGTGCTTGACGCCGGGGATTTGACCGACTTCGGCTCTCCCCTTGAACTGAATATCGTTAAGGGTTTAAGTGAAAACCGGGTGCCTTATATCTTTGCATCCGGCAACCACGACTCGCCCGCGGTTACGGAATTCCTGAACTCCCTGGCGGGGGTGAGCGTACTGAAAGGCGGGCTGGTCAACGTGGCGGGTCTTTCCATAATCGGCTTCCCCGACCCCTCAGCTTACCGTCCTACAGCCGACGCCGCCTCGCCGGACGCGGAGGAAGCCGAAATCCACGTCCAGGCGGAAGCGCTGGTGCAGGTCCTCCGGAACAATCAGCACGTGGACCTTCTGCTTGTCCACAATCCGAGCATGGCCCGCCGGTTTATGGGACAGGTCCCGCTCGTTGTCTGCGGGCACACCCACGTACCCGACGTGGAGGGTGACAGGTCGTCGCTGCTTCTTAATCCCGGCACCACCGGCGCGGCGGGAATCAGAGGTCTGCAACACGGTAAAGAGGTCCCCTACACCGCTATGGTACTGTACCTTGACACCGCCAAGCGTCCTTCCGCCGTTGACATCATCACGTACGGGCCCCGGGAAGGCAACTTCCGCGTGGAACGCCGGGTCGTACCCGAGCCGATACCTTCGCGGTGAGGCTTCCTGAGCGGGAATAAACATTCATAGGGGCACCCCGCTCGAAAGGGTGCTTTTTATATTTCGTGGTGACAAGATGCCTGAAATGTTCTTTTTCGGTATAATAGGGAACTAAGCGGAGGATTGATAATCGGCGGCCGGATCGGCGCGATCGGCGCCGAATCCGCAAAGGTCGTTGTAAAAACGCCTGGGAATTGGAAAGCGGCCTCCGGTAACACTTTTTAGTTTGAATACAATAAGTCGTCAGGCTGTAATTTTTGAAAGGATTTTTGAAAGGGTGGAGCATTCTTATCAATGACTACCCACAGTCTTGAGCTATTCCTAATTCTCCTCGCTTTATCCATCGGCGTCACCGCCCTTGCGAAAAAAGCCGATAAACCTTACCCCATAGCCCTGGTGTTAATAGGCGCAGTTATAGGGCTCGCGCCGGTAGCAGGCGTATTTGACGAATTAAGAGATTTTTTCGTCTCGGACGAGGTTTTCCGTACAGCGATCATAGCCATCTTTCTACCGGCGTTGCTCGGTGAAGCCTCGTTAAAACTCTCCTTTACTTCGGTGAATAAAAACCGCGCCGCGATAGCTTTACTGGCCGTCATAGGTACGTTTATCGCCTATCTGGCCACGGGTCTGTTGTCTATGTTGTTTCTGGGCATGACTCTTCAAACGGCTCTTGTTTTTGGGGCGTTGATGGCCGCAACCGACCCCGTCAGCGTTATAACCGTGTTTAAAAACCTGGGGGTGAACCGCCGCCTGGCCGTTATCATCGAGGGAGAAAGCCTGATGAACGACGGCATAGCCGTGGTCCTCTTCAAACTGTCGGTTTTCTCCCTGGCCGCTATTGCCGCCATGGGCCCGTGGGGCGCCGCAGCCGGCCCGGCTATGTTTATCAAGGTAACAGCGGGAGGGTTGGTCATAGGAGGATCGCTCGGCTTCATATTCTCCGAGATCGGTCGTTTCTTCGATGACTACCCGTTGGAAAACGCCTTCTCCGTCGTGCTTTTTTACGGCTCTTACTTCGCCGCAGAGTATTTGGGAGTATCGGGCGTGATCGCGGTGGTGACCGCCGGTCTGGTGTTGGGCAACTACGGCCGGACAGTCGGCATGACCCCCACTACGAGGCTAAGCATATCGGTGTTCTGGGACACGATAACCCTCGTGGCGAACTCGCTCGTATTCATTTTAGTGGGGCTGGAAGTGGCCCGCATCGACATGGCCCGTCACATGAACCTGATCCCGGTTTCCATCCTTATTGTATTGGTCGGGCGCAGCAGCGCCGTATACCTTTCCACAGCCGTAGTCAAACTGCCGTGGTCGTGGAAGCACATTCTGAACTGGGGCGGTTTGAAAGGGTCATTATCCCTTGCACTCGCTCTGAGCCTTCCTGCCGGTTTTTCCGGAAGGGAAACGTTGATCGCCCTGACCTTCGGCGTTGTGTTTTTTTCACTTATAGCGCAGGGTCTGACCATAGGGCCGTTTATCCGTCTGCTTGGACTGCAGAAGACCGTGAAGGGCTTAAGAGAGTATGAAAACCTGTCGTTTGAGCTACAGCAGGCCCTGGCCGCCATCAGTGAACTCAGACGTATACAAAACCGGGGGCAGATTTCCCCGCCGGTCTTCAGCGAGCTTGAAGCAAAACTTACCGCTCGTGTTTCCACAGTGAACCGGGAATTGGACGAACTGTACGCACAACATCCCGGACTGCTTCAGGAGCAACTACTCAATGCCCGAAGGAAGCTCCTGTACGCCGAGCACCAGGCGATTGAAAAGCTGCTTGGCGAAGGCATCTTAAGCACCGAAACAGGCAACCTAAAGAAACACCTTGTTATCGAAAGGATGGAGGAACTGGATAATACGAAGCTATAAGTAGGCAGTAGGTGGAAGGTAGAAGGTGAAAAATAGAAGATAGAACTCGGAGGCTCGGATATCCAATCCGTGACCCGCGACTCATCCCCATCCGTGCTCTCTGTGTCTCTGCGGGTGATTGTACTTTGCCGACTTCCGCAATCTTAGTGTCAAAAGACCATAATCAGTCTTCTTTTGGTCTAAACAGTTTAAGGAACCTTTCCACCAGCCAAGGGTCGAATTGAGTCCCGGCACACCTTTTCAACTCGGCCAAGGCCTCTTCGTGAGAAATCGCTTTACGGTAAGGACGGTCTTTGGTCATGGCGTCGTAGGCGTCCGCAATGGAGAGCATACGGCACTCCAAAGGAATCTCTTCCTCCTTCAGCCCCAGGGGATATCCCTGGCCGTTCCACCACTCGTGGTGTTTCAGTATCCAGTCGGCTATAGGCGGCAGATCGGGTATCGACTGCGCGATACGGTGCCCGATCTCACAGTGCCGCTGCATCTCGGCACGTTCTTCGGACGTTAAGGGACCGGGCTTCAGAAGAATCCGGTCGGACACCCCTACCTTCCCGATATCGTGGAAAAGTGCGAGAAGCCGCAGATCGCTCACCGCATACTCCGGAATACCGATATCAACGGCCAGACTTGCCACCAAGTGCTGCAGACGTTCCACGTGACCTTCGGTGATAAAGTCCTTGGCCTCAAGCGTCTTCATCAATGTCTGCACGATTGCGCTGCGTGCGCTTCGGCTGCGGTGCAGCTTTTCGCGGTACATATTGTTGTCGGCTTCCTTAAAGAGATCGCCCATGTTCTTATTGGGATCGCCGCTGACAGCGAAGCCGACGGAAATGCTCAAAACAATCTCAGGGTTGTCCGCGTTATAATCCGCCACGCTGTCACGGATCCTCTGGCACGCGCTTTCAACGGAGGCTCGGTTATTATTCAAAAGCAACACCGCAAACTCGTCGCCCCCAATCCTGGCTATCATGTCCCCCTGCCGGAAGGATTTCTTAATGGCAGTGGCCGCGGCCACGAGCAGGGCGTCGCCGGCATCATGTCCAAGGGTGTCATTAACAAGTTTGAGCCCGTCGACGTCGCAAAGGATTATGCCCGTGGGAATAACGCGGCTCCCTTCGACACGGCGCATCTCCTCCTCAAAATAGGTGCGGTTATAAAGCCCGGTAAGAGGATCATAAAGACTCAGGTTCCTGAGCTGCTCCTCCATCCTTCTGCGCTCCGTAACGTCATAAAACTGCTCGACCACCATCTGGACTTCGCCGTTTTCATCCAGTATGGGGTTGCTCCGGCAGTCCAAGTATAAACCAAGTTCGGGAACGTATTTCTCCACGCGCTCCAGCTGCTTCGTCCGCCAGGCTCTTTCCGTGGCACACGGCCGGCACCGGTCCGTTCTTCCGATCAGTTCGTAACACCGCTTGCCCTTGACCTGCTCCGGTGTCAGCCCGAGCAGTCGGAAACCCGCCTGGTTCAGCCTGATGATCCGGTGCTCGGGATCCTGAATGCCAACCGCGTCGGGTATGGCATCAAGGACACCCTCGAGGAGAGCTTTAGCGTTTCTTAACTGGTCCTCTACCATTTTGTACTTCGTGATATCGACGAAGCTTTCGACCAAACATCTCCGACCGTCCAGCTGAACCGGAACAACGGTCTTTATGATGGGCACATGCTCCCCGTTCGCCCTTATCAACACCCGTTCGGAATGATCCTCACTCTGACCTTGATCCGTAATAGGGCACCCTCCCTCCCCCGAAGGGCATATAAACTGCTGGCAGACGGAACCGATAATATTCTCTTCGGGAAGGCCCACCATTTCCTGACCGATTCGGTTGACGCCGGTTATACGATGGGTCTCTGCGTCAATAACAAGAACACCGCTTTGAATCGAATCCATAATGGTCTTGAGTCTGCTCCCGGCTTCCCTGAAGCTCTTCTCAAGGAGTTTGCGTTCGGTTATATCGCGGATGACGCTGCAGTTCATGTATCCCTTATCGGTCTTCAGAGAGGTGACCAGTGTCTGAATGGCGACCCGCTTCCCGGAACGGCTGCGGATGTATCGCTCGTGAAACTTTCCTGATTTGGCCGCATACCCGGTTTTATGGAACTCAAGGGTCAACGCCTTAAGTTCCTCATAAACCGCGGGGGTTTTTTTCTCTTCCTCCATCAAGAGAAACTCGACCTCGTAAATGGGTCGGCCGTACACTTCGGCTCGACTGTAACCTGTAATCTGTTCCAATCCGGGGTTCCATTCTATTACATTACCGAGCTCGTTAACCAGAGCAATGCCATCTCCCGAGTTTTGCACAATGCTCCGAAACTTTTGCTCGTTCTCTGTAAGCGCCTTTTCCGCCTGTTCGAGTTCGGCAACCCGCCGCCGCAATTCAGATATATCATCCAGCAGCTGGGCTTTGGTTTTATCCCCGTTCTTTTTCATCTTCCAGATCTCCTAAACGGTATATAAGTGGATAATATATTGAAACCATACGGTTTACCTGCAGTGCGTCTCCCGGCAGAGAATCCGGTCCTACATCATTATCATCGGATCGAACCTTCGACAACTTTCCCCTTATTTCCCGCAGTTGTTTCCTGGCGCATTGTGTTAAAAAGGGCGTGGACCGCTTCCGTCTTGTCCTGGCCTTTCGTTCTTCCACGCGCGGCGCTCGGGCTAAGCGCCACTGGAACCGTGCGCAGCAATACCCTTAAATCAAGAATCAGCGAATAATTACGGATGTAATAAAGATCGTAGCGCAGCTTGTCCTCCCATGAGGTGGTATAACGACCGTAAACCTGCGCCACTCCCGTCAAACCCGGTTTCACCACATGACGATACCGGTATGCCGGGTGAGCACGCTGGAACTCGTCCACAAAAACCGGCCGTTCCGGCCGGGGGCCGACCAGGCTCATATCACCTTTGAGAACGCTGAATAACTGGGGGAGTTCGTCAATTCTAGTAGATCGGAGGAATTTTCCGGCCCATGTCACCCTGCCGTCGTCCGCTTTTGCCAGCACGGGTCCGGTGTCTTTCTCCGCGTTATCGACCATTGTCCGCAACTTCGGCAGATTAAAAACGCGTCCGCGATAACCCACCCGTTCCTGCACGTAGAATACAGGGCCCGGTGAAGATAACCGGACGGAAAGTGCCGCAATTATCACAATAGGAAGCGTGACAACCAAAATCATAAACGTAACGATAACATCCAGCGCCCTCTTTACCGCAGCCTGAACGTAGGATAGACTGATATCCTCCACCTGCAGCACGGGAAGGTCGTCCAGCTGTTCAACCCTTGCTCCGGTAAGCATCACCTCGTAAAGCTCCGGCACCAGATAGACCTCGCGTCCCGCTTCAAGACAAAGCGCCACTACAGTGGCTTTGTTTTCCGGGGTGGCGCCCGGGCTTACAATCACGCCATCCACTTCCGGGAGTTGCTCTTTCAGCGTTGCCATATCCCACGGCGCCACCACTCCCTGGATTCTGAAGAGGCCCCGCGGAAGATCCAAAAGCTTTTCAAGGAAGGGGCAAGCCGTTTCCTCGCTCCCGATCACCAGGAGTTGCCGCTGCCCGTGAATGACGCGGGCAGCATGCCAGCAAATGCCACGCCAGACCAATAAACCGCAAAACTGTCCGAGAACACCGAAGAGTAAAACGCTCCGGGGAAAAGCGAATCCCCGTATCCAGAAAGCGATGGCTGCCGTCGCCAGCCCTGTAATAAGAACAGCCGGAAGTAAAGCCCGCATTACCGGCACCAACCCGCCGAGTTGTTGCTCGTACAAACCCAGCCCGGCGAAAAGCATAAGAGCGGTAAGGCTCACCCAGGGCAGCGTACTTACCAGCGCCTCGTAGTTAGAAGACGGCTGGCTTCCGGCAAACCGGAGGTAAAAAGCCATGATCAGCGCTAGATTCAGGACAACCATATCGCCCGTAGCCAAGAGCCACGCCGGTAAACGCCTCAAGGATTTCTTGCTCATTGACACCAAACCTAACATATTTGATGGAAAAATCCTTCGTTAACTAATACAACACTATTTGATATTTTTCATCTGTCTGCAAGTAATTTCGATATTCGTACCGGTTTTCCTCCCGAAAGGATTGTTGTATGAAATAAATCACATATTTTGTTTTTTAGTTCTACATGACAGCTAATACTGGACCGTCCGGCAGAAATGCCGTCGTCCCTTTTTAATTAACCCCGGGTTTCTTTAAAGACCGCGAAAAATGACATGTAAGGGACATCGGATAGAGGTCGGGATTAGAATCTAAGGGCGCTGCCTTGTAAGTAACGCCTGTATACTCCGGCCATTTTCGGACGAACCCGTTCCAATCCGTAAGCTTGAACCTGCTGCCTTCCCTTTGTACCGAGCCGGAGCGCCAGCTTCTTGTCGCTCAGCAATTTCAAAAGTGCCCTAGCGGTACCTGCCGCGTCCCCAACCCCTACGAGGTAGCCCGTTCCGCCGTCGGCAATCAGATCTCGGCATCCCCGAACGTCCGTTGCCACCACTGGTTTTCCCGCCGCCATCGCCTCGAGGATCACCCTCGGTAAACCTTCCCTTTTCGAGGTTAACAACACCGCGTCCGCCACCGCCATTATCCTCTCTATGTCGGGGCGGAATCCTAAAAATTGAATATTGCTGAGCAGCCCGAGCGATCCCGTAAGCCTCTCAACCGCCTCTCGCCGTTCCCCGTCTCCCGCCAGTAGCAAAACCGCATCCGGCATTGCCGCGACGACCTGCCGCCAGGCCCGTACCGCCTGGGTGTGATTCTTAACCCTGCTGAATTCGGCTGCCATTACCGCCACCGGCATGTCCGCCTTTAAACCGAGGTCTTTAAGTATTTCCGGTCTTTTAGCCTGCGATATCGGAAAAGAATCAAGCGGTACCCCCACTCCCGGTACTAGAAAGGACTCTCCGCGCAGCGGCAGCCTGCGGGCCCTTGCAAAGTCCTCCTCGTTCAGGACGACCAGCCCGTCGGTCCAGCGAGCCGCCAGCCACTCCAGGGGATAGTAGACCAGCCAGTTCCTAGCCGGCGCCCCACTAAAAAAATGAAAGCCGTGTGCCGTGTACAGCACAGGCCTGAATGAACAAATCCTTGCCGCCAGGCGTGTGATAAAAGAGGCCACCGGGGTATGGACGTGTATAAGAACGTAAGACCGGGTCCTTATCAGCCGGACCAGTTGCAGGAGCGCCCTTACGTTTCTACGGGAAAACGGCCGCCGTCCGAATGGAATATCGTGCAGTCTTACCCCGAGGGGTGTAAAGGCCTCAGTCTCCCCGCCGGGGCTGCAGGCCGCTTCCACCTCATAACCCCATTCCTGCAGTAGCCTGAAGTAAGGCGTATGAAACGCCAGAAGGTGGCGCGCAACTGTCGCTATGAATAAGACCTTCGGAGAATCCTCAGACACGTTTAATCCTCCGGAAATGAGTATGGACTACCCTGATAATGGGTTCGGCGTCCGAGGTGACTTCACGTATCATTTTCTGTTTCAGGAAGTCACCCATTCCAAGGATGCCCGCTTACGGATAATACCGGCGTCGTACCCGCGCCTCAACAGATCATCCACCGCGCGTCGGCCCCGTTCCCCGAGATCCAGCGTCCAGGCGTTCACGTACATGCCGACAAAACGGTCCGCTTCCGCCTTCTCCAGACCTCTGGCATAAGATAGCGCATGTTTCAAACTTTCCTCCCTGAAGTCAAGCGCCCAAGCTATCGCCTTCCGCAGCAACTCGTTTATTTCAACCGCCCGCTCCGTATGGCGCCGGTGCAAGACATTGCCGCCGAGGGGCAGCGGGAGTCCGTTTTCTTCCTTCCACCACTCCCCGAGATCTATAACCTTCCTCAATCCTTCACGGAGATACGTAAGCTGGCCCTCATGGATTAAAAGACCGCCTTCCACTTCCCCGGCGCCGACCGCCTCTCCGATCCGGTCAAACGGCATAACCGTTGTTTTCATCGCCGGCCGCCATAGTTTCAAGGCCAGATACGCCGTGGTCATCTCTCCCGGCACCGCTACGGCCGCGGGTTCGAACCCCTCCGGCGCGTCCGCACGCACCACCACCAGAGGTCCGTAACCGTCTCCCACACTTGCCCCGCAGGGAAGGAGCAGGTATTTGTCCTCAACATATGGATAGGCATGCAGGGAAATCGCCGAGATATCGTAGACCCCTTGGAGCGCCGCCCGGTTCAGCGTTTCAATGTCCCTTAATACATGGGTGAAAGAGTACCCGCCCGTGTTAATTTTATCCTGAGCCAGGGCGGTAAACATAAAGGCGTCGTCTGCATCCGGACTGTGCGCCAGCGTAAGTTTCACAAAAATCACTCCTCTGAAAATAAGCATTCTTTTGTAGGGCGCTACGTAAGCTGCGTATAGCTGTTGTCAGCCCGGCAGGACCGGGTTCTCACGTATTTGAGTGGTGGAACGTGAGAGGTTAGAGGTGAGATGCTTGTGGAAATTCGCTTATAAGCGAATTCTTTCGAGAATCCCTCTTCCAACTTCCCGCGTCTCGCTTCCCAATTGTCCGGCCAGTCCGTTCCAGGCTTTCGTGCTCTACTTGCTTCTCCTCGCACTCCGTTTTACGCTGCGTTCGTGTGCCGCCATTCTCCCCATTGTCATTCTTCAGTTGGAGCCCGCCCCCGGCCGCATGGCAACTCTTCTCCGTCGTAATTAAACTTTTAACGTAATTAAACTTTGTAAAATTTAATTACGCCTTTTTAGGGCAGACCGTAATTGCGAAAGTACTGGTTTTCAACTTTGGACGTCTTTCCCGTTTAACGGCGGAACCGTTCAGGTAATCCATTATACCATAGGGCAGGCTTCCCTCACCCCGGATTCGGGAGAAACGTCCTTAAGCAATTACCTCATTACCAGGAAAAGACAGCCGAAAAGGACCGGCTGGTGAACGATATAAATGAAAAGGGAGTAACGGCCTAATAGCGCAAGCATCCGTACCGGAAAAAATAGTACTCTGCCGCACCTCATTTCCGGCCCGGCCGGGGTACTTACGGGAACGGATAAAGGGAGACGGTCGTATGCCCGGCGTCCGTTCCCGCGGTAAAAGATGCAGCCGGCTGATATCCCCAGCAGCACCAGCCCGAACCAGGGGAAAAAGGGGACATAGTCCAGCATGAACAGACCCGAAGGAGTGATGCCGAGCCATAGCAGCCACGGACCATCAGCCGTCATCCGTGTGAAAACGCTTCCCATGCCCAGGCAGAACGCACCCGGTAAAATATTATACAACCCCCAACGTATAAAGGGGTATGCACAAATCACCGAAATACCAATGAAATGAAGGATACCGAATACAATCATGCCTGTCTCGAAAAGCTGCCCGGTGATTACGGTAGCGATAAACCCCAACCCCAAAAGCTTAAGCCCCCTGACCAAATAGCCCGTAAACCGGATACGGCCCCGTCGTACGTAGCTCAGCCATAATGACACCCCGACGAGAAAAATAAATGCAGTTACCGTGGCCTTCTGGAACAGCGCCCATAATCCTAAGGTCACATCCTTCTTATAAAGACCGAAATAATTCAGATCCCACGCAAGGTGATAAACCACCATCATCACGATTGCGCTCCCGCGCATCGCGTCGATTTCCCATAAACGCCCGCTTGCTCTCCCGGCGAACCTTCTTCCCATATTCATCAAACCCTAAATAATCATACCGGTCACAGCTTTTCCCCGCAAGTCTAACCACGCAATAACGGTGCCGCGTCATTCCTTTTTTCAACCACCTAAAACCTCTATGAGAAAAAACAAAAAGGCCGCTTTGCGCGGCCGTTTCCAAAATCTTGGATCTTAGGCGTCGAACTTGATAACAATAGGATTTTTATCCTCGGCTAACTTCTCCGGTAGTTCCTCGGAAGGCAAAAAACGGTACTCTACCTCTTCTCCCTCGATCCAGGTGACAAGGTACATCTACCTTCCTCCTCTGAAAACACGTTCTTCCTTGGTGGGTCGCGGCGATGAGCTTCGCTTTACTTCGTCCGGCTCACCGGGCCGGGTCCTCACCCGGCACTCAGTTTCACCTGTGATAGTTATGATTTAAGATGAGCCTACTTGAAGGCTGAACGCTCCGGCCCGACCTTGCCAATCTTACATGCTCTGGTCACTTCCTACGTTTTTCGTTCACGTTACACTTCTGCAGCTAAACAACACGCTTACGCGTTTAGAATTTCATCCTCCGCGATGCCGCCGAATGCGGCATGTGGAATCCCGCAAAAGATATCCTGTACTTTGTATACAGTATCCTTGAATATTTTAACAGGCTTGAACACAAACAGCAATGGTTAATTAATAATTATTTACTTCCTAGCGTCTTTATTCCTGGCCCCGAGGCGGTGCAGCATGACCTCGTTTGCCTTGTTTTCGAATGTGTCGTCAAGGGGTGCCAGGAAGTTATCCTCCCCTCGCCGCCGCAAGGCAAGTGAAAGTAGATTATCGGTCAGGACCGGGTTCTTGGGGAAAAGGGGTCCGTGAAGATAGGTGCAGAAAACATTTTGATAACGGGCGCCCTCATAACCGTCGCTGCCGTTATTCCCGTAGCCTTTGAGGACCCGGCCCAGCGGTCTTACATTACCAAGATAGGTCTGCCCGGAATGGTTTTCGAAACCGGTTGTCTGCATCCTTTTGCCGTTGATCTCCACTTCAATGCCGATATTGCCGATCATTCGTTTCGTGCCGGCATGGGTGTAAAGGTCCAGGATACTGAGTCCGGGTATCTCCGTACCGTCGAGGGTCCGGTAATAATGCCCGAGAAGCTGGTATCCGCCGCAAATGGCGAGCACCACTAACCCGTTCTCGATGGCCGCGGCAAGATCGGAAGCCCGGTCTATAAGGTCTGCGGTTATCAGCCCCTGCTCCCGGTCCGACCCCCCGCCGAGAAAGAGGAAGTCCACCTGTGCAAAATCCACCGGTTCACCGAGGTTTACTTCATTAACCTTCACGGAAATACCGCGCCACCGGCAGCGTTTAACAAAAGCGATGATGTTCCCCCGGTCACCGTAAAGGTTAAGAAGATCGGGGTACAGATGGCATACGGTTAGCACCGTTGACCTCCTTTGTGTATCGCCGCAGGACTCTCTCAACCGGCCAGAGCGCGGTATAGGTAGCCAGAAGATAACCGGAACTCCCCAGGCCCTCTAAAACTTGTCTGACGCTGGTGGTAATGTTGGAACAGACATCGATTTTGCGCACCGGCACTCCCGCATATTTGAGCCGCAGGGCCATCTCTTCCGCCCGGGTACCCGAACAGATAAAACGTAAAACGTTCTTGGAGTTTTCCAACCGTTCGAAATCAACGTCCCAGATCCAGGAGATGTCGCGTCCATCTGCAGCGTTATCGTTCAAGGCGATGAAAACGTCCTTCGGTTCCCTGCTGTTGTTCAGTAGATTAAGACTCTCGTTGAAACCGGCGGGGTTTTTAACCAGGTTCAGGTAAATCGGCTTCCCTTTATAGACGAACTTCTGCAACCGTCCCGTTGCAGGAACAAAGCCACGCAGACTGGCGGCTGTATCCTCAGGGTTCAATCCCAGGTACAGACCCGCTCCAAACACCGCAAGGGCGTTGTAGGTGTTGTAAAAACCCGACACCGGGAGCGTGAATTCCACCAGAGTGTCCTTCACGCGCACCTTGCACGAAAGGTCCCCGTCAAGCACGTTTACCTTTAACGCCTCCACTTCCGCCGGGGGCCGGGAAAAGCCACACCCGGGACACCGGAAGGCGCCGAGTTGACTGTAGTGGTAATACGCATAAACAAATTCCTGTCCACAGCGGGGACAGAAACGAGCTTCCCGGGTAAGGCACTGTTCTTCATTACCCCTCAGTTGCGCCCCCAACCCGAAAAAGACAACCGGCAGGCTCAGGCCGCCAAGTTGCGCCACCAGGGGATCATCGGCGTTGAGCACCAGTTTTATGTCGGTAATCTGCCGTAGTGTGTTTCTGATAAAGGAAACCGTCTTGTCGAGTTCTCCGTAACGGTCCAACTGATCCCTGAAAAAGTTCGTTACGATAACGATTTTCGGCTTTACTATCTCCGCCACGCGGGGGAAGGCCGCCTCGTCAACCTCAAGCAGAGCCCAGTCGTAATCAAGCCGCCCCCCGATGCCGCAGGCCTTTACGAAAGCGGTTGTCACCCCGCTGATTAGATTCGCTCCCTCACGGTTCACCACCACCCGATTGCCGCGCGACTCAAGGAAACGTGCCAGCATGTTGTTAGTGGTTGTTTTACCGTTGGTCCCGGTTACCATGATAGCACCGTAGCGCATTTGGCCGGCCAGGGCGGAAAGGGTCCCCGGATACACCCGCAACGCCACCATCCCCGGCAGTGATGATCCCCGCCCGCCGCTGATCTTTCCAAGGTAGTGGGCCAGTTTTCCGGCCAAAACGGCCGCTGTCAGCCTGACGCGCAACAATACTCCTCCAAACAACCTGTCTAACAAAATCCCGGGCAGCAAATCATGATAGTGAATCTTGGCTTCATCTCTCGCTTTAAGCCTTCCGTTTCCATCCCCAAACCGCGGGACAACTCGCCAGTCGTTAAAGAAGATACGATTTGAGGTTCGATATTAATCCAACAACCACAATAAATTATAGTGTTACCTTGTGAAAAATCAAGCCTACTATATTTCCTGGGAGGCCGTTGCAAAACTGCGCCCGGCTGTTTCAGAAGTCAGATGCCGGAAGTCTGAAGTTAGAATTTAAGGAAATTGCAACGAATTTGCCCAAAGATCCTGCCTCTGACGTCTTGCATCAGACGTCCGTTTTCGGCCTCCGGGACCTTTTTTTTTAAGAAACCAACGAAAGCCGTCAGATCGTCTTTCTACCGGTTAAGGTCTTTTATAACGCTTTCCTGGCAGGGAGGACAATTTGTCAACGAAGCTAAGGGTTGGTCATTGCGGGAACCGGTGCGGTATATTGTCAGTCCTTTTAAGCCAAGGGCATAAGCCCGCTTAAAAATATCGGACACTTCGGCTTCCGTCGCCTGTTGCGGAAGGTTTACGGTCTTGCTGACTGCGTTGTCCACATATTTTTGAAAAGCGGCCTGCATCCTGAGGTGCCAGGCCGGGCTTATCTCATGCGCCGTTATAAAAACGGCCTGCTCCTCCTCCGTCAGCCCGCGCACGTCCGTTAAGGTTCCGGTGGCATGCACAGCGCTTAGAATCGCTTCCCGTTCGGGTTCCGGGTAATTATTTCGCAGATGGTCCCGAAAAACGCGGTCGACCACCCGAAGCTTCTTCCCGTCCAGAACCGAACGGGAATAACTCAGCGCAAAAGCCGGTTCTATACCGGGGCTTACCCCGGCTATCCCGCTGATTGAACCCGTGGGGGCGATTGTGGTAAGGGTGGCGTTCCTGAGGGGCGTCTTGGGGTAATAGACCGATTGCTCCCAGGCGGGAAAAGGTCCGCGCTCTTCCGCAAGGGTCTTCGAAGCCTCATATGCTTCCCGTCTGATGAAAGACGCGACCTCCTCCGCAAGGGCTAAGGCCTGTTCCGAATCGTAGGGAATTCCCAGACCGTACAGCATATCAGCCCAGCCCATAGCACCCAGGCCGACCTTACGCGTCCGTCTTGTTGCCGCGTCGATCTCCGGCACCGGGAAGTTATTTATCTCTATCACATCGTCAAGAAACCGGACGGCATGGTTGACCACCCTGCGCAACCTTTCCCAGTCAACCTTTTTACCCGACGTCATTGCGAACAGGTTAATCGAACCGAGGGTGCATGATTCGTAAGGAAGCAGCGGTTGCTCCCCACAAGGATTTGTAGCGTCAATCGGTCCGAGAGCCGGTAGAGGGTTGGCGCGGTTAATCTCGTCGATAAACAACAGCCCGGGTTCGCCGTTGGCGTGAGCAAGACGGCATATCGATCCGAAGACTTGTCGTGCCGGAACAGTGGTATAAACACGCCCGCCGAAGACCAGCGGGATATCGCCGCCCTTTTCCACGGCATCAAAGAATACATCACCCACCGCTACAGATATGTTAAAGTTCCGAAATTCGCCTTCGTGCTGCTTACAGGTGATAAACTCCAGGATATCCGGATGGTCCACCCTAAGGATACCCATGTTCGCTCCCCGCCGGACCCCTCCCTGTCTTATTTCCTCGGTGGCCGCGTTAAACACGCGCATAAAGCTCACGGGCCCGGATGCGACCCCCCCTGTTGACTTAACCGGATCTCCTTTAGGCCTCAACCGGGAAAAATTAAAACCGGTGCCGCCGCCGCTCTTGTGGATTAGCGCAGCCTGTTTCAGGGATTCAAAAATGTCTTCGATGTTGTCCTCGATCGGCAGCACAAAACAGGCGGCAAGCTGACCGGAACCCCGTCCCGCGTTGATAAGGGTCGGGCTGTTCGGCAAGAAATCAAATTCGGCCATCAATTTAAAGAATCGCTTCAACCATGTATCGGCCGCGACGCCCTTGCCGAAAAGGCCTTCCGCTTGTGAAACGGTCCCGGCCACCCGCCGGAACATCTGTTCAGGGGTTTCATTAATCATACCCTCAGCATCACGCCGGAGGTATCGCCCTTCCAAGATAATTTTTTGATTAGCATCCAGTTCGACCATCTGATCTCCCTAACCCGGATAAGTCGGAACCAATTTCAACCGCAGATGGACACAGGTATACACGGATTAAGATAAATTTATGTCATCCCTAACCCAGACAAGCCGGAACCAAAATATTGCACCACAGAGGCAGATCATCAAGTCCGAAGTCCTATGTCCTGCGTCCTAAGTCCGGAAACAGGGACTGGGGACTTTCGCTTCGTTTCCTCCCGTTCCCGACTCTGAGGACTGGGAACTTTCGACTGAGGACTTAATTTATGACTCGCGACTTTTTATCAGTTCCCCTCCGCGTGCTCTGTATCTCTGTGGTTACCCAGCACTTAACTTGTTAATCTTAAGACGTGGCTTTCTGGTTGCGCATTGCATACAACGTCGCAAAGCAGTTTTAACGTACCGTTGAGTGCTGGGCTTGCCATTCTGTGACTTAGCGTTAAAATCCCTAAATTTAGTTCCGTTAAGGTATAATACCCTAATCGTACCGTGTTACACAATACAGCTGTATAAAGCCGCCTCAGCTGCCATTGAAAGAAATTTGAAAGCAATCCCGAATTCCGCACCTTGCAATTGATGAGTGCTGAAAAATAAAAAAAGCAAACATAATGTTTGCCGGGTTACGACGCTGGTCTTAGCAAAAACCTATCGTTCGGGTACCGGAGCGGCGAAAAAAGCCGGGGGCTCTTGTTCTTGTCCCGGTACCCGCAGGGGCTCCCCCTCCGACCGGACCAAGGTGAATCCCTTTTCACCAACGAGGGCGGCAACCGTTTGGCTGCCTTCCCGCTCCAGTTTTTTAAGCGGTCCTTCCCGGACAACGTTAATCGGGACATTCAGTCCGCGCCGCTGCACCTCCCGCAAAAGAAGATACCTTCCGGCCGAAAGACCGTCCTTCTCAGCTTTTTTGCGCGTTCCTGCATCCGCATAAACAGCCACTATTTCGGCCTTTCCCCGCTGCACCGGGAAAGACCGGGCCACCAGCCGCGACAATGCACTCGCGCTGAGCCTGTCATCCGCCGCGTCTGCTGTTCCGGTTACCAGCAACACACTTTCCGTACCCTCTTCCAGGTATCCGGAATCCAGGGCTCTCTTCAATACGGCGGAAATACCGGATTCAAGATGTTTCCCGCGCAGATCCCCCATCGCGACCAGTTCTTTGCCGGCGGCGTTAAAACCCCGCTGTCCGGTAATAACCATGTCCCGGTCAAGGGAGATTTCGACGCTCGGCTCCATATCCAAAGTCACGTAAGCCCAGGTGGAAGGCAGAATCATCCGGTATGCACTGAAACTAAGAACTGCAACGGCAATGACGACCGCTGCGGCAAACCACGGCGTTTTCCTTTGCTGCGGTGGATCGACCGCCGCCTCTTCCCCGACCGATGAGCCCTCGCCGATTTCTCCCTGGCAAAAACCACCGTCACGGGTCAGGATAATTCCACCGCCGTTTTTCTTTTTCAGTAATATCCCTTGCATTATAGTTCCCGCCTTGACTTAACTTTTCAGGTAAGAGTTAAGGTAAATGAAACGCTCCGGATATCTGAAGATTATTGCGAGTGCCAGAAGGTATCGACGGTTCTTCTCTATGACCTTGGGGCTTAAACCGGTTTTAAGCGCCACCCTTTTAACCGGAAGCCGCTCCTTCCGTCCCAGCCGTTTAAACAGATCCTCGTCCTCCGCAAGAGAACGCGCCGCATTTACAAGCGCCATCCTGCTGTCACAGTGCTTCGGCGAAAGATAAACCAGTTGCTCAATGGATATATCGTACTCCGACAACGCATGTTCGTATTCGATTATCTCTTCCGCCCGGTCCTGACTCGTTTTCTCCCAGAGGTATTCCTCCCACGCCGCGCTCAACTCGTTAAACATTTTCTCCGGGGAACCGTTGTCGCCCAAACTTGCGCTTGTATGCCGTCCTTCTTGCCGGAAGTAATTTGCCAGGCGGCTCTTAATAACCAGTCTTGCGAAGGCAAGGAACGGTACATTCCGTTCGAAGTCATACCTCGTTACAGCCTCGTCGAAGGCGATAAGACCTATGCTCAGTTCATCATCACGGCCCCATTCAAGGGTTCGCCGGCAATAAGAATTAACCACCCCGGAAATAAAATTCCGGCATGCCTCGACAATGGCGTTGCGCGCCTCGACATCTCCTTCTTTCGCACGGGCAAGCAGCCGGAGGGCACTTTCGTCCATTACATAACCCCTTGCGCCGCACCCTTCAAAGTGCCCTTGTATGTCTATACAAAGCAAAGACACGATTTGAAGGGTATTTGACTGTTTGACTATCTATTTAATTTTATCACTAATTTTAAAGGGAAAGTTTAGACACTCATCGTTTTTATGGTACTTTTTTTGCTTTTTGTCGTCCGGTGAATAAGAGAAACAAGCCTAAACCTACGAGGGCTGCTAAAAGGAGCATCGGCTGCAGTTGCCGTGTAACTTTTTCCCACCCCTGCCCGAAAATCATGCCAAGCGAAAGATAAAGCGCGCTCCAGGGAACGGCAAAGATTGTCGTCAGCACCAGAAAAACACCGATGCGTAAGCCTCCTATGCCCGCAATATAGGGAGTAAGATTACTGATCCCGGGTATAAACCGGCCGAAAATCACAAAGCCCGGCGCCGAATGGCTTAAGTATTCCCGTGCTTTTTGCAGGCGTTTCTCGTTGACCCCCAGTAAGCGTCCGCCATGTTCAAAGACCTTTTCCCCCAATTTGGCGCCTAATATATATGCCAGAAGAGAACCCGCTATAAAACCGATAGAAGTAGCGACCCAAACCGCCGTGAAAGCCATGTAACCCTCGGCAACCAAAAAACCGGCGACTATTATCATTATACCGCCGGGGAAAAACGGCACACCCATAGCTTCTATGAAACTGCTCAAAAGAATGCCCCCCGTACCCAAGGCGGCAAGATAGTTGATAATAAGCTCTTTCAACGTTGCCACAAGCCTTCCGCAAAAATAGAATTCAGAAGCCAGAATCCAGAATTCAGAATAATTCCTTAAAAATCGTCCCTGACTCCTGACTTTTGTCTCCCGATCCCTGGTTTCCTAACTTCTGCCTTCTGCCTTCTGGCTACTGACTACTCACTACTATTAAAGCACTCGTGCGACGCCGCTGTATATTACGCCTCTTTGCCCGTCCATCGTTACCACCTGTCCGTCTCTTAGGATCGCGGTGGCTGATTCGACGCCTACAATAACCGGTAGCCCGAACTCCAGCCCCACTATCGCCGCGTGTGAAGTTAGACCACTGGTTTCGGTAATAATGCCGGCGCAGCGTTCCATAACCGGGACAAACTCCTTATCGGTAGCGGTTGCCACCATAATGTCCCCCTGCCGTATCCGCTCATCGGCCTCTTTCGCTGTACGCACCACCCGAACGCTGCCGGTAACCGCCTTCGTACCGATACCAATCCCACGCGCCAGTATGTCGCCCACGGTGTGCACCTTTAAAAGGTTGGTCGTACCGTGCACACCCACTGGAACTCCAGCCGTAATAACCACCAGGTCCCCGGCGTTGACATACCGCGCGCCAACCGCCGCTGCCACCGCTTCGGAAATCATTTGGTCGGTGTTTTCGATCCGCCTGACCAGAAGCGGAAGCACCCCCCAGACGACGGTCAACTTCCGTACCACAGTTTCCTGCGGGATGACCGCAACCACCGGCGGACGGGGACGGTACTTTGCGACCATCCGCGCAGTATAGCCGGTCTGCGTGGCTGTGATGATCGCCGCGGCCCCCAGGTCATGAGCAGTGGTGCAGGTTGCAAAACTTATTGCGTCTGTAACCGTATGTTTGGAAAGGGCTTTCTTGCGGCCGAGAATTTCGCTGAAAGATAAAGCCTCTTCCGCACGAGCCGCAATCCTTGCCATTACGGCCACCGCTTCCAGAGGATAACGCCCAACGGCTGTCTCACCGGAAAGCATGACCGCGTCCGTTCCGTCAAATATCGCGTTGGCAACGTCACTGGCTTCCGCACGCGTAGGGCTTGGATTGCTTATCATGGATTCCAGCATCTGAGTCGCTGTAATCACAGGCTTGCCTGCACTGTTGGCCTCCTCGATGATCTTCTTTTGTGCCAGGGGAACCTCTTCGATCGGGATCTCCAGCCCTAGGTCACCCCTTGCTACCATGACCCCGTCGGCAACCTTCAAGATCCCGGCAAGGTTCTCCAGCCCCTCCCAGTTCTCAATCTTTGCGATAATCCAGGTGTCGGCCCTCGCCTCTTCCAAAAGCCGCCGTGCTGCGAGCACGTCTTCGGCTTTCCGGACAAAAGACAGGGCGATGTAATCCGCCTCCTCAGCGATGGCGAACTTAATATCGTCGACGTCCTTTTCGGTAAGTGAGGGAAGGTTGACCCTGACTCCCGGAAGATTAACCCCTTTATGCGCGCTTATTACCCCACCGGTTTCCACCCGGCACATAACGCTTTCTTTCTTCGTATCCAGAACCTTTAACCTCACCAGCCCATCGGCGACTAGTATTATGTTCCCCAGCCTTACATCATTGACCAGGCCCTGATAATTTACCGGAATGCGGCGCCGCGTGCCCTTGTTGTTCTCCGGAACCAGTTCCACTTCTTCGCCCGTATTAAGTCTGAGATGTTCCGCGTCAAACTCTCCGAGGCGAATACGCGGGCCCCTTATATCCACCAGGAAGCCTATGTTCTTACCGATCTTCCCGGCTTCCTCCTTAAAAAGGCGTATCCTGCGGCTGTGCTCGGAACGGGTGCCGTGTGACATATTTACCCGGACAACATTCATCCCGGCCTTTAACATCCCCTGTACCACCTCGGGGTTTTCTGTCACCGGTCCTATGGTACAAACGATTTTGGTATGCCTCATAATACCTCCATACCTCAGTCTTCAGTCCTCAGTCACGAGTCGAGGTTTACGGGTTGAGTCAAGTCCCGGACTCGGGACTTTTACAACTATATCGCCAGAACCTCGGCCAGCCGGCATAGTTCTTTATCAATTTCTTTTTTGGATTCAAACACCTCGGCAAGTTTGCAATGCCCCAACCGACCATCGCGAATGCATACCGCCGTGCACTCCTCACCGGCCTCAAGCAGGTCCACCGCCCGCGCGCCCATCATGCTGGCATAAACCCGGTCGATCACAGTGGGCGAACCGCCGCGTTGAATATGCCCGAGGACGGTAATCTTTGTATCAAAACCGGTACGGGACTTTATTTCACGCGCAACCTCAGCGGCAGAACCGGCACCTTCAGCTACGATGATAATGCTGTGGAGTTTACCTCTCTTAACCCCCCGAAAAAGACGGCGACAAACAGCGTCGAGGTCAAAAGGTAATTCCGGAATCAGAATCGACTCGGCACCTCCGGCAAGACCGGCGGTAAGAGCAATAAAACCCGATTGACGCCCCATTACCTCTATCACGAAGGTTCTTTCATGCGAGGTCGCCGTATCGCGGATTTTATTTATCGCACTCACTACATTATTTACTGCGGTGTCGAAACCGATGGTGTAGTCGGTTCCCGGAATATCGTTATCGATCGTAGCGGGCACGCACGCCACCGGAAGCGCTGTTTCCTGGTGAAGGACATGGGCACCTTTGAATGAGCCGTCCCCGCCGATAATAACCAGCCCTTCAATACCTGCCTCCCGGACCGAGGCAAAGGCGTGCGATCTTCCCTCGGGGGATAAGAACTCCTTCGAGCGCGCCGTTAACAGTATCGTCCCGCCTGTCTGAATGGTGTCGGCCACCGAACCGAGGCTCAACGGGTGGATATCCCCCTCCACCAGACCGGCAAAGCCCCGCCTTACTCCCATAACCTCGCGACCCTGAAAGAGGCCTTTACGAACCACTGCACGAATCGCCGCGTTCATCCCCGGCGCGTCGCCGCCGCTGGTTAATAACCCAATCCGGTGCAAGCAAATCCCCCCTAAGAAGACGGTTATGGATCAAAGATAATATGACGCCTATGATAAAACCGGCTTTATGTATTTCCGTTACAAGGGGAAGTGATCGAAAGACTGTCACCAGTTGAAGGTGATTAACCTACAACCTTTAACCGCTTATTGCCCCGACGTTCCTGAACTTCTCGTAGCGGCGGGCAACAAGTTCTTCGGGAGTCGCCGTACTCAACTCCTTTAGGTTCCGGGCAAGGGCTTCCCGCAACAGGGCGCCGGCGCCTTCAGGATCCCGGTGAGCCCCTCCCAAGGGTTCAGGGATCACCTCATCGGCGATGCCCAACGCTAAAAGATCCTGCGCGGTAAGCTTCAAGGCTTCTGCAGCCTCCCGCGCCCGTGCAGGATCCTTCCACAGAATGCTCGCGCACCCTTCGGGGTTGATCACCGAATACACGGCATGCTCCTGCATCAAGATTCTGTCCCCTACACCGATGGCCAGCGCTCCGCCGCTTCCCCCTTCACCGATAACTATTACTATTATCGGTATCCGCAGTGTGCTCATACGAAGTAAATTTTGTGCGATCGCGTTGCATTGGCCCCGTTCTTCGGCGCCGACACCGTAGTGAGCGCCGCGGGTGTCGAGAAAGCTGACCACCGGCCGCCTGAATTTTTCCGCCTGTAGCATCAGCCTCTGGGCTTTGCGGAACCCCTCCGGGTGGGCCATTCCAAAGTTCCGATTTACGTTTTCCTTTGTGTCGCGGCCCCTCAGATGCCCCACGACGGTGACCGCCGATCCGTCAAACAGGCCGATACCGCCGAGGATTGCCGGGTCATCGCCATAACAGCGGTCACCATGAAGCTCAATAAAATCTTGAAAAAGTATTTTAACATAGTCTTCCGTATTTGGACGGTCGGGGTGGCGGGCAAGTTGCACCTTTTGCCAGGGGGAAAGGTTAGTGAAGATTGAGCGTTTGAGTTCCTCCGCGCGTTTCCTCAAGTTGTCTATCTCCCCTGAAAGCTCCAGGCCTTTTTCCTGGCTGAAAGAGGTAAGCTCCGCGATTTTATTCTCCAACTCCATAAGGGGTTTTTCAAAATCAAGGGCTGTCGGCAATATCTTCCCTCCCGTAATGAAGCATAAGGATGCGCGCCAGGGTCTCGCGCATCCTGGCCCTGGGCACTACAATGTCAATCATACCGCGCTGCAGCATGAACTCCGCCTTCTGGAAGCCTTCGGGGAGTTTCTGTTTTATGGTTTGATCCAACACGCGCGGGCCGGCAAAACCGACACGTGCCCCCGGCTCGGCAAGAATGATATCCCCGAGCATCGCAAAACTGGCACTTACGCCGCCGGTGGTAGGGTCGGTCAGGACGGTTACGTAAAGCAGCCCCGCGGCGTCCAGGCATTTCAGAGCCACAGCGGTTTTAACCATCTGCATCAGCGCAACCATACCTTCCTGCATCCTTGCTCCGCCGGATGCGCTGAACATTATAAACGGCAAACGGCGTTCGGCGGCCCGCTCCGCCGCCCGGGCGATTTTTTCCCCCACGGCGGCTCCCATACTCGCGATTATAAAACGGGAATCCATCACTCCTATGACCACCCGGTGTCCGAGAATGGCGCCTTCCCCGGTGACCACCGCTTCCTTCAACGACGTTTTCTGCCTCGCGTCAGCCAGTTTTTCCGGGTAACCCGGGAAATCCAACGGGTTGTCCGCAACCAGCCCGGATTCATATTCCTTAAAGCTTCCTTCATCAAGGGTGTAACTCAACCTCTCTTCCGCGGTGAGCCGGAAGTGGTGGTTGCATTTGCCGCAAACGTTGAGGTTCTTGGCAACGTCCTTGTTATAAACGATAATCCCGCAGTCCGGGCATTTTACCCATAACCCTTCCGGAATATCTTTCTTTTCTTCCTTGTGTACGGTTACGTATTTAGGCTTCTTGAAGAGCTCCAAGACCAGGTTTATCCCCTCCCTTGAATTCGCTGTTGGCGAATTCTTACGATGATTCTGATCTCTGATTTCTGGTTTCCGACATCTGAATTCTGTACGCTCCGGCCCGTCCTTGCCAATCTTCCTTGCTCTGCTCGCTTCCCACGGCTTTTCGATTGTGTTACACTAATGCAACTAGGCAACACGCTTACTGCCCATATTTTCATTCCTCGTTGTGCCGCTGAATGCGGCATGTGGAATTCCCAATCACAGACGCCGCACGTCGGACTCGTCGTATACCCTTGGATTCCTTTTCGTCAACACTTCCACAACCGGTATATGCAACGCCACGTCTCTATTTTCCAGATAACGTCTTAGTCGTCAAAACCGCCGAGCAGCTTATGAGCTTCCTCGGCCTCGGCCTCCGGCACAAGAATCTCGTGCAACTGGCTGTCACCCGTACCGGTATTTTCCGCACGCAGTTTAACTAACAAGCCTTCACTCACCAGCATATCCCGTACACTTTCAGCCTCTTCTCGGGTTGGAGCGATATAGACTACCGTCCACACAAAAGGTCCTCTCCTGTCCGAAGCAGTTTTTTCAATTATACCCGGAATGAACATTCAAGATGCTTAGGCGCACTTTCAATGCCGGTTAGTCCTCGGTGCGGATACCGCCGTGCTTGGTAAGGATCTCGGCTTTGCCCCGAATCTTGATCGCCGAAGTATGCTCGGTAAACTGCGCGATCATAAGCTCACCTTTGTCCAGTTTCTCCGTATGGTGGAACTTGGTATCCTTTCCACGCGTCAGCCCCATGATGGTCACACCGTTTTCCATGGCTTTGATAACGATATAATCGGCCAGAATCCATTGCTGCTCAAGCATTGTTTTACCTCCTGTGTTCTGGCATGTATGATAGCATAACGGTAATTAAAGGGCAAGTAACCCGGCTTTTCAAGCTGTTTGAAGGCCAATTGCCCTCTACAATCTTGAATTTGTAACCTTGAACCTTGAACTTAAAACTTAAGACCGCCGCCAGGCAATTTTTAAATTCTTTTCTCCAACCATATCCTTTAATATACCGACCACCGGTGAAGTCAGGTCGACCCAGAAGTCCTCGGGAGCTTTCCGGACCCCGCCTTCTCCCGGAAGATACAGATAGACCGGACTTGTCCCCCGATAAAGACCGAGGGTTTTTTTTAGTTGGTTCATAAACTCGGGCTCCGCCTCCGGCAGACGCAGATAGACCTCCGCGCCGTTCCAATCAATGGCCGTAACCTCTTCCGCCACGAGCCTTGCCCGCTCGGTGCCGGCCGCCTTTTTGCCCCTGATCAGAACCACCGCTTCGGGTTTGAGGATCAGACGTGATTCCAGGTACACCCGCGGGAAAAGCACAACCTCGATAATCCCCGTTAGATCCTCCAACTGAAGGACTCCCATTTGTTCACCCTTTTTAGTCCGAAGCTTCTTGATTCCAAGCGCAAGACCCCCAACCCTGAGGGAGACGTTCTGTTCCGCCTCCGGCAGTTCAACCGCCTGCATATCCGTCAGCGCCCGCAGAATCTCGCGGTAATTGGCCAGGGGATGGCCTGTGATATACAGACCGAGAAGCTCCTTTTCCATGGACAGAAGTTCCTGAACGGGAAACTCACCAAGTTCCGGGTCGGTTTTGAGGTGATACCCGCCGTTCTCGAGATCCCCGAAAAGGGAAAGCTGGCTTGAGTCCTTTTCCTTTACCGACCGTTGGGCAAGTTCCAGGCCTTCATCAAGCATCGATAACAGCTGCCGCCGGGTCTGCCCGAGCGAGGCAAAAGCCCCCGCCCGCGCAAGGCTTTCCATGACGCGGCGGTTTATAGCTCGCGGGGGAATCCTCACGCAAAAATCTTCGAAATCCTTAAATACGCCGCCCTCCTCACGGGCGGTGATGACCGCTTCGACGGCGTGTTCCCCGACATTCTTCACCGCTGACAGCCCGAAACGAATACCGTTCTCCACCACGGTGAAATTCTTGCCGCTTTCATTGACGTCGGGTGGAAGCACCTCTATCTGTAACCGCCTGCACTCTTCCACGTATGCGGCCACTTTATCGCTGTTATCGCGGGACGACGTTAAAAGCGCAGCCATGTATTCAGGTGTGAAACACGCCTTCAGGAAGGCGGTTTGGTAGGCAACCATTGCGTAAGCGGCCGAATGACTCTTGTTAAAACCATATCCGGCAAAGTACTCCATGAGGTCGAATATTTCGCCTGCTGTTTTATCGTCAACATTGTTCTTAGCCGCACCGTCCACAAAGCGCGACCTGAGCCCCGCTAGGATTTCAGGCTTTTTCTTACCCATCGCCCGGCGCAGGAGGTCGGCCTCCCCAAGGCTGAAACCGGCAAGGGTGCTGGCGATCCGCATAACCTGTTCCTGGTACAGTATGACACCGTAAGTTTCTTTTAAAATGTTTTCGAGTAAAGGATGGGGATAGGTAACCAGTGTCTTCCCGTGCTTACGCCTGATGAAATCCTCCACCATGCCGCTGCCTAGCGGACCGGGCCTGTAAAGCGCCACCAGCGCGATTAAATCCTCAAACACGCTGGGCTTAAGTTCCCGGAGGATGTTACGCATCCCGCTGGATTCAAGCTGAAAAACACCGGCCGTCTCGCCCCGGCATAAAAGCTTATAGGTTGCAGGGTCATCCAGCGACAGGTTATCAATATCGATCTTAATGCCGCGGTGCTTTCTTATAAGATCGACCGCGTCCCCGATAACCGTAAGGGTTCGAAGCCCGAGCAGGTCCATTTTCAACAGGCCGAGCTCCTCCACCGCCTCTTTTGCGAACTGTGTCGATACGGAACCGTCGGCGACACGATGCAGGGGTACGAAGTTGGTAAGCGGCTCCGGCGCGATGACGATACCGGCGGCATGAGTGGAGGCATGCCGCGGCATTCCTTCAAGGCGCGCCGCCACGTCGAGCAGGTGTTTAACCGTTGGATTGCCGGCCGATAGCTCCGCAAGTTCGGGAGATACATCGAGGGCCTTTGCCACCGTCATGCCCAGTTCAGTCGGGATAAGGCGCGCGACGCGGTCGACTTCGCCGTAAGATAATCCTAGCGCCCGGCCTACATCCCGGATAGCGGCCCGTGCCGCGAGTGTCCCGAACGTGGCTACCTGAGCGACCCGATCTCTGCCGTAGCGCTCAAATACGTAATCGATCACCTTGCCCCTAAGCTCATAACAGAAATCGGTATCTATATCCGGAAGGGACACCCGCTCCGGGTTCAAGAACCGCTCGAAAAGAAGTCCGTACTTCAGCGGATCGATGTTGGTGATGCCAAGGCAATAGGCCACCACGCTTCCCGCCGCCGAACCACGCCCCGGGCCGACCAGCACCCCGTTCTCCCGCGCAAAGCGTATAAGATCCCACACGATGAGAAAATATGAAGGGTATCCCATCGCCTCGATTACCCGCAACTCGTACTCCAACCTGTCAACCACCGAGCTGTCTGGATCACCGTAACGCCACTTGAGGCCTGTGTAGCACAACTCCCGGAGATAATCCGCGGGCGTGCTTCCCGGCGGAACAGCGTATGCCGGCAGGTGGTACTGCCCAAAAACCAAGGAGGTATTGCACCGCTGTGCGATTTCCGCCGTACGTTCGATTGCCGGTGTAAAATCCAGAAATAGTGCGCTCATTTCCTCTTCGTTTTTCATATATAACTGGTCGGATTGAAAGCGCAGACGTTTGGGGTCATCAACCGTCTTACCCGTTTGAATGCAAAGGAGTATGTCCTGTATGGCGGCATCATTCTGATTAACGTAGTGAACGTCGTTCGTGGCAACAGTCGGAATCCCTAATTCCCTTGAAATACTTATAATTTCCCGGTTGACCGTTTGTTGTTCCTTGAGCCCGTGGTCCTGTATCTCCAGAAAATAGTTTTCGGGACCGAAAATCTCCCGGTATGTTCCGGCAGCCTGACGGGCCTTACCGGGGTCGCCTCTTAAAATGCCGGCCGCCACCTCACCCGCCAGACAAGCGCTCAAGGCTATTAACCCTTTGCTGAAACGCCCGAGCAGGAACCTGTCCACGCGCGGTTTGTAGTAAAAACCGCTTGTGAAACCGAGCGAAACCAGCTCCATTAAATTCCGGTACCCGGTATCGTTCTCCGCAAGCAGCACCAGGTGATATAGGTTGTCGTCGACCTTGGGCGTGCGGTCGTCTATCGTCCGCGGCGCCACATAAACCTCACACCCCAGTATCGGTTTTATTCCTTTTTTCATGCAGGCCTGGTAAAAGTCGATTACTCCGTACATCGCCCCGTGGTCGGTTACCGCCAGCGCGGGCATCCCCAAATCCGCGGCACGCTGAACGGCATCCTTGATCCTCGCCGCCCCGTCAAGCAGACTGTATTCCGTATGCAGGTGAAGGTGTACAAAAGACAAAACGCTATTCCCTCCATGGTTTCAAGAATACAGAATTCAGAAGTCAGGATATAGAATTTAAAATTCCAGAATGAGAGCAATAAAGAGCTTTTATTTTACTATGAATGGTGACTCGAACTCCTGCTCCTAATCTCGGAACTCTCGACAATAGACAGGTGGCCTTCCGGCTTCTACCTTCTACCTTCTACCTTCTACCTTCTACCTTCTACCTAATGCCTACTGCCTTTGACCCTGTCACCCAACGTTGAACGTTGAACGTTGAACATTGAACTTTGAACCTTACTTAAGCCCCTCGAATCCCTGCTGCCGCAGCGCCTCGTAAAGCACTATCGCTACGGCGTTGGAAAGGTTAAGCGAGCGAGCACCGGAAACAACCGGGATGCGAATCAAACGGTCAGAAAACGTTTCGAGTATTTGGGGCGGCAGGCCGGATGTTTCCTTTCCAAAAACCAGATAACCATCAGGAGGATAACTGACGGAAGAGTATCGAACCGCCGCCCGTGTGGTAGCAAAGTAAAAACAGGCCCTGTGGTTTGCCTGGAAGAGTTCATCAAAATCGTTGTAATAAGTGATCTTAACAAGATGCCAGTAATCAAGCCCCGCCCTTTTTAAGTATTTGTCGTCCGTCGAAAAACCAAGCGGCCCAACCAGATGCAGCGCGGTACCCGTAGCCGCGCACGTGCGGGCGATATTCCCCGTGTTGGCGGGTATCTCCGGTTCCACAAGCACAATGTTCATTCACCGAAAATCCTTCGGTGCTCGACCATTATACACTTATCCATTATCAACGGAACACCTGCTTCTCTGCAGGGTTCAACCGCCTTTTCATTTATAATCCCCAGTTGAAGCCATACCGCCTTCGGCCTTAGAGAAAGGGAATTCATAACCACCGGCAGCGCCTCCTCGCTTCGGCGGAAAATATTCACGATGTCGACCGGGAAGGGTATATCATTAAGATCCCGGTAAACCCTTTCGCCGAGGATCAGATCTTCAAGCGGGTAAACAGGCACCACCCGGTAGCCGCGCTCCTTTAAGTATATCGCCACCCGATGGCTGTCTCGGTCGGTTTTGGGTGAAAGTCCCACCACGGCAATGGTTTTACTTTCGCTCAATAAGGCGGCCAAAAGTTCTTTTTCAGGGTTGGCAAAAACCACCACCGTTATCACTTCCCCTTCGGCCCGGTGTTAACTCTTTATCCTTAATAAACATAATAACCCCGGCCCGCTGCTGATATCCGGCACGGCACCCGCTTATTATCACCGCGATCCCGTCAGCGGCGTCATAAAACTAACGGATTATCCTGACCTGTTTACCCTGCGGTTCTTTTGTACGAAGTTCTACCAAACCAATAATATCTCCTTCAAGCCCTTCAAACAAAGCGACGTGAATGCTTCCCAAAGCTCATGTTTGTGAAACGCCTCAGTAAAATCTTATGTTCGAAGCACCTTCCGGCGGTTGTTTTGAAATTGATTTTCGATAACAAAATAAAACTGATTATATTTTTTCAAAATTAACCATGGATGCACTGTTCCAGCGAACTATTTCCCGTTGACCGCATTGCTCCCTTCAAGTGTAATATTTATCTTTATAATCCCGAAAAGCGACGGCAATAATAAGAGAAGCCTCAAAGCTTGTTTCGCGTTCCGGCGTTTTAGTCCTATTAAACGAAATAGATAAAGAATTGTAAGTACTGAACTTGGAGGGGTTATTAAACATGGAAGTTTTCGCCTGGATACTCGTTATCGCCCTGCTAGCCTTGGCCACGGCCGTATATCTATGGTCGTCGCGCCGTCCGGTCAAAAAGTTGTTGCCATCCGTGCCTCCGCCCGCGGATGTAGAGTTCGGGGCCGAAATAAGCCCGTACATTTCCCCGTCATCTCCGGCAAAACCGGCGCTCTATACACCGGAACTTCCCCGCCGGTACGGTAAGAACCAGATGGCCTTGTTGGCCCGCGACCCATACTGGCTGTTCGCCTATTGGGAAATCAGCGCCACCAAACAAGAAGAGTTCGCCGCCCGCTACGGCCCCGAAGCCTGGCATACGTCCCGTCCTGTTCTGCGGCTGTACGATGTCACCGGGGTGGATTTCAAAGGGAATAACGCAAATACTTATGTTGATATCTCCGTGAATGAAGAAGCCGACAACTGGTACATGGAAGTGGGACAGCCCAATCGCTCATTTTGTGTGGATCTCGGGCGGATGCTTTCCACAGGACAATTTGTAACGCTGCTCCGGTCCAATTTGGCGCATACGCCGCGCGCCTCTCTTTCGGAACGCTTTGATGAAGAGTGGATGTGGCTGGAGGGGATCTACCGCTCACTGTTGCGCTACCAGTTTGGTTTGAGCTCGCCGATTTTATTTGAAGAGGTAGCGGCAAGAATGGGCAAGGAATTCATTCCGATAGGGATTTCGTCGCCGGTCGGATTGCCGTTGGGCATCTCCTCTCCGGGCGTATCATCCGTAGGGATTTCATCCCTTATAGGTGTCCCCGAGCGTCCCGTATCCCGCAGGGAAGCGGAGAAGGCGGTCGTTGGCGTCCCGCCGTCACTGCGACGGGGTGTTCCAGCCCCGGTGGGTCTCCCGGAAGGAATGGTCGTACCCGCCGGTCTGACCAAGGGCGCGGCAAAAGCCGCCCGGCCTAAACCCGGCAGAAAGAAGAAGGGGGTTTAGGAATGGCCAAAGGGTATCTTGCGCTGGTTCTACACGCTCATCTTCCGTTTGTTCGTCACCCGGAACATCAGTATTCGCTTGAAGAAAAATGGCTTTATGAGGCTGTTACCGAGTGTTACATACCGCTGATCTGGACTTTTGAGAACCTTTTACATGACGACGTTCCATTCCGGCTCACCCTTTCGCTTTCACCGCCGCTTTTAACGATGTTCGCCGACGGATTTCTGCAGCAGCGTTCTCGTAATTACCTGAACAAACTCATTGAACTCGCGGACAAAGAGGTAGACCGGACCAATGAAGGTCCGTTTAACGGTCCGGCGCGGATGTACCGGGACCGTCTGCGCCGGACCCGGGACACCTTAAACCGCTATAACTGGAACCTTATCGACGCCTTTAGAAAATTCAAAGAAGCGGGCCGTCTGGAGATAATTACCTGTGCCGCAACGCACGGATATCTGCCCCTTCTTTACGTTAATCCGGCGGCCGTCAAGGTTCAAATTTCAGCGGCGGTAGACCTTTACCGAAAGTTCTTCGGGCATAAACCGCCCGGGATATGGCTGCCTGAGTGCGCTTATACCCCCGGTATTGACCAGTACCTCAAAGAGAACGGCATACGTTTCTTTTTCCTGGACACTCACGGTGTCCTGTTCGCCTCGCACCGGCCGCGTTTCGGGATTTACGCCCCGGTCTTCTGCTCAACAGGCGTTGCGGCCTTCGGCCGTGATATCGAGTCCTCCAAACAGGTATGGAGCGCCAGAGAAGGATATCCGGGTGATTTCGATTACCGCGAGTATTACCGGGACGTCGGCTTCGACGAGGACTTCGACTATGTCAGGGACTACATCCACCCGGATGGGATTCGCGTCAACACCGGCTTAAAATACTATCGTATAACGGGAAAAACAGATCACAAGGAACCGTACGTACCGGAATGGGCCACCCAAAAAGCCGCCACCCATGCCGGAAACTTTATATTCAACCGGGAGCATCAGATACGTTACCTCAGTAATTTTATGGACCGCCCGCCGCTGCTTGTGGCCCCTTACGACGCCGAACTCTTCGGTCACTGGTGGTTCGAAGGGCCTCAATGGCTTGAGTTCCTAATCAGAAAAACCGCCTACGACCAGGACATCGTAGAATTGGTCACGCCTTCCGATTACCTGCGGCTTCATCCCTGTAATCAGGTAGTCACACCGTGCGCATCGAGCTGGGGTAACAAAGGCTATCACGAGGTCTGGCTTTGCGGCTCGAATGATTGGATATACAGGCACCTTCACTGGGGTGCGGACCGGATGGTTGAATTAGCGCAGCGTTTTCCGGGCAGTGAGGGAATGCTGCGACGGGCGCTGAACCAGGCGGCTCGAGAACTCCTTTTGGCACAGTCCAGCGACTGGCCGTTTATTATGGCCACCGGAACAATGGTCGAATACGCAGTGCGCCGTTTCAAGACCCATATGAGCAACTTCAAAGGTATATACCAACAAATTACGGAATGCCGCCTCGAAGATGATTGGGTGGCGGATCTTGAAAACCGCCACAACATTTTTCCCGATATCGACTACCGGGTTTACGCCCAATCTTAGAAAGGCTGAGCGGGCTCGATCAGCGCGAGTCCCAGCGCCGTTACTTCCTCGTTTTTGAGTATTTGCGCTATCCCTAATCCCGCTTCGTAACACCAAAAATCGGTGGTCTCGGTGAGAATTTCGCCGTTCTTACCAATTATCGGCCGTATCTGAGGGTACAGCGAAAAACCCGGTATATTCTCCAGCACCACCGCCACCTCCCCCGAAGTCAGCCGAACGATGCAGCCGACCGGAAAGGCGGCGATATTATTCAGAAATGCCTTGACAACCGCGTGTTCGAACCAAAAATCACCCGTGGCCGACAGCATTTCGAATGCCTCGTGCGGCTGGTAAGCCTTACGATAAATTCTATCGGCGGTCATGGCGTCATAAACATCCGCCATACCGGTTATCTGAGCGATAACCGGTATTTTAAATCCTTCAAGCCGATCCGGGTACCCCTCCCCGTTCAGCCGTTCATGATGCGACCGCGCGATAATCCGTGCCGGAAAAAGATTTTCCAGCATCTCCTCTCCGTAAAGGGTGTGCTTCTTCACCTCGTTGAACTCTTGTTCCGTCAACGATCCCGGTTTGTTTAAAATTTCCTGAGGCACGCGCATCTTCCCCACATCGTGAAGAAGCGCCCCCATGCCAAGTTCCATCAGCTGCGTGGCATCGAAACCAAGGTTTACCCCGGCAAGAACGGACAAGATGCATACGTTCGCTGAATGATAGAAAAGGTATTCGTCTTCCATACGGATATCCATAAGGTTGAACATCACGCCGGGTTTCTGCATAATCTCGCCGACGATCCTTTCCACCGTACGGTAAATCCCAGGGGAAGGCTTGATCACCCCGGTTTTACAGGTCGATGAATCCAAGAGAATGCTTTTTACCTGCTGTACAGCCTGCTGTCGTGTTTCCTCCCTGACCACACCCCGTATCTCTCTATCGCCCATCAACCCGTCGTCTATATAAATTGAGGGTATGCCCAGATTAAACAGGTGCTCTATATAACGCCGGGTCAGTATCGCGCCGCGCGCCAGCCAGACCTGACCGTCTTTTCCGTAAACGTTCTGGCCCACTTTCATTCCCGATACCAACTGCGTTAGCATCAGACGACGCATTTGAAAAGGTCCTTCCAAATTGTAATTATGATCAGTTAGCTATTGACAACACCATTCTATTCAGTAAAAATAATATGGGATTATAGTAAATTATTACATCATTTAGGTGGATGCTGGTGGATATCGCTGAAATAATGAATTCTCAGTTTTTTATCATCTCTCAGGATGAACCGGTTTCTAAGGCTGTCGACCTTATCCTCAAGAGTAAGGTAGGTGACCTGGTCGTTCTGGATAAAAGAGGCGGTCTTGCAGGTATAGTCACTTTACGCGACTTATGCGGCGTGCCCGACGGTTGTCTGATAAGTGAGACCCTATCCCGAAAACCCGCCGGGATCCGTCCGGAAACATCCATCTGGGAAACAGAAAAGATAATGAATGCCGCACGGGTAGACCGTCTCCCGGTGATCGCGGCAGATAAGCTTATCGGCGTCGTCACCAAGACTAACCTTCTCGTAACCATTGCACGTCACACCGACTCACTTACCGGCCTGTATACGGCCGCTTACCTGCGCGATACGGCCGCAAGGCTTATTCAATCAGAAAGCGAAATCAGCATAATCTTTATCGATATAGACGATTTCGGTTTCATTAATAAACGCATCGGCCACTCCGAGGGAGACAGGTGTCTTTGCGTATTAAGTAGTCTTTTGAACCATACCGGCGATCCCGCCCGGGACTTTCCCTGCCGTTTCGGGGGTGATGAGTTCGCGCTGGTCAGCACCCGCCCCCTTAACGAAGCCCTTAGCTGGGCTGCAGGTTTCAGGCTCGCCGTGGAAAATGCATGCAAGTCGGTTTCTATTACCGTTTCCATCGGTATCGCCGGCGGTCGCCGCATGAAGCCGCGTGCGGGTGTTAATCCGGAGGATATAATAGAAAGCCTCATCAACCTTGCCAGCCTCGCCTCTACCCACGCAAAAGGCACCGACTCCGGCATAATGGTTGCCGACAGCCAAGCCGCACCTCAGAATTAAGGTCGCCTATAATCTCAAAGACCACACGTATCACACTGACGAAACGCGGTCAAGGACGGTACAAAGGACGACGCCCGACGAAACAAAGCTGCTCAATTCCGAGTTCAGAAGCCGGAAGGATGTGGGTTCACCGACTACTGAGGCACGCTCAAATCCGGTCTGAGCCCTGCCGCGTCTCCCAGGTAAACATGTTTGAGTTCCTTCTGCGACTTATCCGTATTCACGTGTAACAGAACCCTTATTACCCGGGACGCCGCACCGGGAACGTCTATTTCCCGGGCGCACAGAAGCGGCACATGGCGCCATCCGATTTCTCTGGCGGCCAACGCCGGAAACTGCGCATTCAGATCCGGAGACAAGGTAAAAAAGACACTGGCGACCTCATCAAGATCAAGGGCATTCTCCTGCACCATCGATTGCAGAAGTTCCTTGGTGCCGGTAATTATATCTTTTGCGGTATTCTCCTTAACGGTTATCGCTCCTCTTATGCCTCGGACGCGAATGTCGCTGCACTCCTTCCATTGAACCTTTAAAACGGTACTCTATCTATCATTATATTTTCTTTCCAGGGCGCTTCGATACCGCTGCACCTCATCCCCGATGCGAAAAAAAAGCCTTTCTATTTCATACCGGCCCAGAACGAGGCTTTCCAGTTCCAGAATCTCTATTTTGCGGAATTCCTCCCGGAAGATCAGCCGCACCAGGTCATCCACCCCGTCCGAGATTACAGTCAGTTCCAAAGGAGCATACGCCGTCTCCGTCCTTGTACCTTCATCCATAACCATATAAACCTCATGAGACATATCGATGTCCTCTATCTTTATCCCTTGAATCGGAACGTTCCTAAAAACCGCAGCGTTTTGCTCGCGCGCTTCCTCGGCCGCTTTCTCGGTGGTCTTACCGCCGAAAAGCAGCCTTCCGGGTCGCCCGACCCCTCTGAAATCCAGACGCACCCGTGCCCGGATAACCTTATCGAGGAAATCTCCGTCGGCCATGCTTCTAACCAAGTATATCCCCCCTTTGTTAACCGTAGCATAACCACTGCACGCTAACTTTCACAGTTCTTTTAAACTCAGTTTGACCAGACAAAAGGTTTTCAGAATAATCAGGTTCTTCAACGCTCATTTTAGCCAGGATGTATGAATGATTCGCGTCTATGGATAAAAATCCTCCTTTTACCGTTTCTAAAGCCCAACCTGTCTTTTTAAAAGTTCAACCTCCTTATTAGTAAGGTGCCTGTACCCTCCGGGTTGTAAACCGTCAAGCCTCAACGGTCCCACAGAGACCCTTCGGAGCTCGATCACCGGATGCCCCACCGCCGCACACATCCGTCGAACCTGTCTCTTCCTTCCTTCGGACACTGTTATCCTTAGAAGGGTGCGTGCTGATTCACGGCGGGCCACTTCCACCTGCGCGGGCCGTGTAGTACCGTCATTCAGTTCAACACCTTTTCGGAGAATGGCCAGGGCCTCCCGGTCTACCCTGCGGTCCACCAATGCCAAATAAACCTTGGGAACCTTGAAACGCGGGTGGGTTAAACGATGTGCCAGCTCCCCGTCATTGGTCAGTAAAAGCAGTCCCTCGCTGTCGAAATCAAGCCGCCCTACAGGAAAGACTCTCTCCTTTATACGGTGTAAAAAATCGATTACCTTTGGCCGGCCCTGTGGATCGGAAACAGTGGTAACCACACCGGCCGGCTTGAAGAACATTAGATAAACCGGGGGCTCCCTTAGACTGACCTGTTTTCCGTCAACCTCGACTCTGTTTTTTTCGGGGTCCACTTTCAAGCCGAGCCTGTCCACCGGTTCTCCGTCGACTTTTACGCGTCCGTCCTCGATCATTCTTTCGGCCTCTCGCCGTGATGCAATGCCCGCACGCGCCAAAATTTTTTGAAGCCGTTCCTCCGTCAAATCGCTCACCCACAAGTATATTTTGCGCAATCAAACCCTTTAACCACCCGTTTACATAAGGCCCTTATGGAATATTCTAACCGCGGAAGAAGGCTTGGGGAGAGTCTATACAAAGCCTGTTGAAAAGCTGTCAGAGACCGCGGAGGCGGTCTCTTGGGTCAAAGAAGTCACCGTAATGAAGGAAAACGGTAAGGCAAATCCGTAGCACCTGCCACAAGACCGTTAAAGTAAAGGACGTCGAAGACGTTTGCCGGCGATCATCCTTTTTCCGCGATTGATGCTCTGATAAGATCCTGACGGGTTATGATCCCCACGAGCCTTCCGTCCTCGTCTATAACGGGAACCCGGTTCACACTCTTTTCCACCATGACGGCGGCGGCTTTTTCCGACGGGTCGTCCGGCCCTACCGTATAAACGTTCCGCGACATAAGGTCACCTACCTTTTGAGCTGCCATGCGTTTGAGGTCCTCCTCGAAACGCTTTGGGTTTTCCAGATAGATGATGCCTCCCATGAAGAGAGTGTAAGCCGGTCCTTTAATCTCGCTTGTTTGCAGCACAAGGTCGGCCTCACTGATTATTCCGACGACGTTCCCTTTTCCGTCCACCACGGGCAGGCCGCTGATATGGTGGTCCAACAGGAGGCGTGCGGCTTTTTCTACGTCATCGTCGGGATTAACCGTTATTATGTTCGTCGTCATTAAATCGCGTGCCATAAGCGTTTTTGTCATGTCCCCACCCTTTCTGTGTTTTTAAGAATAAGTTTTAAACATCCTGGCAGTCCTGGGATTTTATCGCTGTTGCCGGGATTGTATCGTATCGCATTGCGGTTGTCAACTTGACCCTGCCCACCGGTTTGTGAGCTCGTCGGCTTCTCCTATCCGAAGAATTTCCTTACCAGGATTACCGAAGCCAGGAAGGTGGTGACATCGGCTAAAAGTCCGGTAACAGGCGCGTAGCGATAGCGTTTTACCTCTACCGCCCCGAAATAAACTGACAGGACATAGAACGTCGTATCACTAGTGCCCTGCATTGTGGAAACCATTCGTCCGATCATGCTGTCGGGTCCATGGGTGCGGATTATGTCGGTGGCGATGCCCAGTGCCGCACCCCCGGAGAGCGGCCGCATCAACGCGTGCGGCAAGACCTCCGGCGGTATGCCGAAAGGCGTTAGAACGGGCTGTAAAAGCTGAGCCAGCCCCTCCATCGCCCCCGAGGTTCTGAAGACGCTGATCGCCACCAGCATCGCCACCAGGTAAGGGATTGTTTTCACCGCGACCTCGAACCCCTCCTGCGCCCCGGAGATAAAGACCTCATAGACGGGGATCCGCCGGTAGAATCCTGCTGTCAGTATCACAAAAAGGAGCCCCGGTATCACCCATTTTGCCGCTTCGTTAACCATTACGCCGTCCCTGCTTTCGCAAGTAAAACCATCGCAGTAAAACGTCGCCCGCAACCGCCACCGTCATCCCAATCGCCGTGGCCATGATTGTGGTCCCGATGATCGCCGCCGGCTCATGCGAGCCGCAGAGCGCCCTGATGCCGATAACGGTTGTCGGTACAAGCGTGATGCACGAGGTGTTTAACGCCAGGAAGGTGCACATCGCACCGGTGGCCTCTTCCGGGCGCGGGTTAAGCTTCTGCAGTTCCCGCATGGCGATAAGTCCGGCAGGCGTGGCGGCATTTCCAAGACCGAGTATGTTGGCGCTGATGTTAAGGATAATCGCCCCGGCTGCGGGATGCCCGGGAGGCACCCCGGGGAACAAAAGACGGACCAGCGGCCGCACAAGCCAGGTAATCGCCTGTATAAGCCCTGCCGCTTCCGCTAGACGCATCACCCCCAGCCAGAAGGTGATAATGGCAATGAGCCCCAACGATGTTTCCACGCCGACCTTCGAGCCTTCGATAACCGCTTTGGTTACGTCATCGATCCTCCCGTGCACGGCAGCGACAACGATACCGGAAAGCATTAAAAAAAGCCACAGGAAGTTGACCATTTATCTTGACCTCCACACCCTGCCCCGCCGCCGGGATGAGTTTTATCCCGGAGGGTCCGGCACGCCTCGCAATGCATCTTATGGTCGTGCCGATTGCACATCAGATGATACGCAGATTCCGGCCTAGGGCGTTTTGAACTGTTCTAATAATGATTATTTAGGTGATTGGGGATTAGAAGCGATTGGGGAACCAAGAATTGAAATTACTTGGTGTTTCGCTTTCGTTATTGTAAAAAAAGCCTCCCCTCACGGGAAGACCTATTTGTTAAAATTGCGTCGGTATAAATTTAGGATTCTCTAAATTTTCGCCTTATCTCTTCAATTTTATCCAGTATTTGAGGTGCTGAATCCATCAGCCGCTCGGCAAGGTGGTTGCCGTCAACGGGTATCAGGCGCACATTTTCACCGCTTACCACCAGAAAACCCACCGGTTGCACCGAAACCCCGGCGCCGCTGCCTCCGCCGAAAGGTGTTTCCCCGCTGTTACCGACCCTCTCAGTCGCGAAAGCGCTTCCTCCTGCGGCAAAACCGCAGGCTACCCGGGACACCGGGATTATTATCGTCCCATCCGGGGTCTCGACAGGGTCGCCTACCACCGTATTAACGTCTACTATCCCTCTAATACTCTCCATGGCGGTTTTCATCAAACCTTCAACCGGGTGTTCCAACAGGCTCACCTCGCAATTTATCTTTTGCCGATATGTACTGTTTCAGGGTCATACTATAGGACTTATATACCGGAAGTCGCCGTGTTCTTAATGCTCACAATAAAACCGTATCTTAAAACAAATATGTCCCTGAAAGATGTTAAATATTCAGTGGACATAACCACCACAAATACCTTGTGCCCAATTCCCGCCGCAGCCTAAAACGGTTATGCCCGCTCTTAGCCGCTAACAGACCCGTCCGGCCGTTAATGGTTCCGTTCCCGATTTTTCGCCCCCAATAGAAAACTCATTACCGCCGTGGGAATCGCGTCGAGGGACATCAAACATTCCGCTCCGCCGCGCTCATAAGCGACCTTGGGCATACCGAAAACGACCGATGTGATCTCGTCCTGGGCGATGGTCCTGGCACCGGCCTGACGCATCGCCACCATGCCGTCGGCCCCGTCGCTCCCCATTCCTGTCAACATGATCCCTATTGCGTTGGTCCCTACATATTGCGCCACAGAACGGAAAAGAACCTCCACCGAAGGACAGTGCCCGCAGACATTTTCACCGGCACGACACTCCACGAGGTAAATACCGCCGGAACGGCGGACAGTCATGTGGCGGTCACCGGGAGCGATCAGCGCCCGCCCGGGCATTATCCGGTCACCGGTTTTGGCTTCCAATACTTCCATTTCGCATATATCATTCAGGCTGTCGGCAAAGTGCTTTGTAAACCCGGGCGGCATATGCTGCACCACCACCACCCCGGGAACGTTGGACGGGAAGGTGCGGAGTATTTTCCGTATCGCTTCCGTTCCACCGGTTGAGGCGCCGATGGCGATAACCTTGTCCGTAGATTCCGCAAGCGCCTTGCTGTTCATCTTCATCGGCGCCGGAGAGGTCTTCCGGTTGACCTTCCACGCGCTTACATTCGTGACGGCGGCGACCTTCACTTTAGCCCGAAGTTCCCCGAGCATCGCGTTCAGTCCGCGGGCTATGTCCGAGCTGGGTTTGGTAACCACGTCCACCGCGCCGGCCTCGAGCGCCGCCAGGGTTACGGTTGCACCCCTTTTGGTCAGCGCGCTTACTACAATAACCGGTAGAGGATACTGCGGCATCAGACGGCGTAAAAACTCCACCCCGTCCATTTTCGGCATCTCTATGTCCAGCGTCAGCACATCCGGCCTCAGCTTGACTATTTTATCCCTGGCAACGTAGGGGTCGGAAGCCGCCCCTACCACTTCGATCTGCGGGTCTTTCGCCAGGCCCTGGGCAAGGATGTCCCTTACCAGTGCAGAGTCGTCGACCACCAAGACCTTAATCTTTCTCATGCTTCCATCTCCGGTAGTCAGACTTTTTGATACACCGACGGCTTGACATACTTGAACAATCCATTCGACCGGTCCAGCGACTCGGACTGGCCGATGAATAAATACCCTTCAGGTTCGATGTACCGGTGGAAACGTTTGATAAGCTCCTGCCGTACAGTGTTATCGAAATAAATCATCACATTACGGCAAAATATCGCCTGAAACCGGCCTTTAAACGGATAGTCTTTGCGCATAAGGTTCAACCGCCGGAAAAGCACAATGTCTTTTAAATTCTTTTTAACCACCCAGTTACCGTTTTTCAAGGGGCTGAAATATTTTTGCTTGTATTCAAGGGGTACCTGTGACATTCTTTCTGCGGGGTACTCCCCTTCCTTAGCTTTCTGTAAAGCGCTTACAGAAATATCCGTAGCGAGGATTCCCACCTCAACGCCCGAAAAATCATCGGCGAAATAATCGCTTGTAATTATGGCAAGGGTATAGGGTTCTTCACCGGACGAACATCCTGCGCTCCAAATCCTGACATCCGTCTTTCGTCCGCCGGAAACCTCCCGTAACTGCCGCAACAGGGTAGTTCTATAAAACTCCAAATGTTCCTTTTCCCGGAAAAAGTAGGTATGGTTGGTTGAAATCCGGTCGATAAGGGTCAGCAGTGATCTGGCGCTCGGGTCTCTCATTACGTGGTCGTAATAATCCTTAAAGCTCGGAAAACTTCCGGTATGAAGCACCTTCTGCAGCCGCGCGATAACCAGGGCACGCTTATGCTCGCCCAGGTTTATCCCAAACCGGTCATAAACCAGGTTCTTTATCAATGAGTATTCCTCATCGGTTATCTGTGCCAGACCCTCCATCCTAGTACACCCCGCTGAAAATAGTGCTGCTTGCGGTGGGCGCAGCGATAAGCAACGCATTGCTGCATCACTTCTCCCCGCGTTCCGCCTTTGTTACGTTGGCGCTTCTAAGTATCCAGCTTAAGGGTCCTCATTTTCATTGTTCGTTGTACGCAGCACTCAGTCCAATATTTGTAATTATTGATAGATGGTCTCCGATGAGCCAAAGGTATGGTGCTGTACTAACAGTATCAAATGCCTTCTGAATGCCGGGTATAGGCGGCTATCTCCAAAAGTTTATCGGGGTCGTCGGTTTAAGTACACAGGGGCGCACCGTCCGGGGTTTTCTCCCCTATGACGCGCCCCCGTGGTACCTACAGGTTAAAACTTACCAAAGTCCTTATCATCAAGCAGGATGACCTCTTCCGATCTCCCCTTCGCCTGAGTCTTGGACGTTGCAGCAGCCTCAAGGCTTCCGTCGCCCCAGGTCCGGCTGATCGGCTTTCGGGTATCCTGCGGCGCATGATAATCCCGCTGCTCCTTCAGTCTGAATTTCTTAAGCATTTGTTTGAGCTGCAGGGCCTGCGAAGACAACTCCTCGCTTGAAGCCGCCAGTTCCTCGGCGCTGGCGGTGTTATGCTGGGTGATCTGGTCCACCTGTCCCAACCCCTGATTAATCTGCCCGATTCCGAGCGTCTGCTCCTTCGACGCCGAGGCTATTTCACCGATAAGGTCCGTTACCTTGGTCGCTCCGGTAACTATTTCCTCCAGCGCCTTCGATGTATCTTCCACAATCCGCGTACCGACTTCCGTCTTTTTAATCGACCCCTCGATCATCTCGGCGGTCTCCTTGGCCGCCTTGGCGCTGCGCTCCGCAAGGTTGCGAACCTCCTCGGCCACCACCGCGAAACCCTTGCCGTGCTTGCCGGCGCGCGCCGCTTCAACCGCGGCGTTGAGAGCCAGCAGGTTGGTCTGGAAGGCGATCTCGTCGATCGCCTTAATTATTTTGGATATATTGGCGGCGGACTCGTTGATGTCGTTCATGGCATTCACCATTTCCGACATCTGGCCGTTGCCCTTTTCCGCGCTCAGTCTCGCCTGTCCCGCCAGTTGGTTGGCGTGAGTGGCGTTATCCGCGTTGTGCTTGGTCTGCGCGGTAACCTCCTGCATCGAAGCCGTTATCTCCTGAAGGGTGGTCGCCGACTCGCTGGCGCCCTGCGACAACTCCTGGCTCGAGTCCGATATCTGCCGCGAGCCGTTTGCCACCTGTTCCACCGCGATCCGGACCTGCCCCAGGATTTCGTTAATAGCATCGATGGTAGCGTTCAGCGCATTTTTGATATTGGCGTAGTCGCCCTGATAATCGCCCGTCATCGCAACATCCATGTTCCCGCGAGCCATTTCCTTGAGGCATTCGGCGGCTTCGTTGACCGGGTGGATCAGCGCATCAAGGGTCTTGTTGACCCCTTCGATGATTCTGCGGTACCCGCCGTAGTGCCTGGAGGCGTCAGCCCTTGTGTTAAGCTTCCCTTCCAGCGCAGCGCCGGCAAGCATATCCGCATCGTCCACCATGAGTTTAATCGCCTTAATGGTCTCATTTAGACTGTTGTTGATTTCAACGAAGTTGCTCCCGGTGGTCCTGGTGTCCTCATCGGTATCGGCCACCTTTGTCTCAACCAGCAGGTCGCCCTTAGCCAGCTTACCGAGATTGATTATGAGGCTTTGCACTTCTTTCTGCTGATAGGCTTGCTGTTTTTCCGCAACCCGCGCCGCGGTCTTGACCGCGGTCTGATCCGTTATAACCTCCATAACGGCAACGATCTTTCCGTCCGATTTTTTTATCGGCACGCCGGTGTAAGCGATATCCAGGTTCATCCCGCGCGGGTGGGCGTCGGTTTCATGTGTTACCTTATGCCCTTGCTGTATGGCCTGCCCGCAGGCGCAGTTGTTGGTATGGCAGTCGGATGTCTTGAAATGGCTGTAGCATTTGGTGCCTATTACCTGTTGTTTTGTAAGGCCTAAAAGGTCCAATCCCGCCTGGTTGAGGTACTGGATGGAAAAATCCTTGTCCAGAAGCATAACAGGGGTGGGAACTGAATCGATATGCCCCACGAGGGTGTCCAGGACCTCGTTAACGCCTTGAATGATTCCCTTAAATTCGAAATTCACCTTATCGGAGTCGCCCCGCGCGTCCAGTCTGCCGGCCAGGACGGCGCCGCTAAGATTCCTGGCCTCTCCAACCAGTGAACTGTTTATACGTCCAAGATACCGGCTGAAGAATAATCCCGCAAGGATTGAAAACACCAGACCAATGAACATTACCACGATTATGCTCGTGGTACCGACAGCCTCTCTTGCCATCTGGTCAAAAACACTCTTCGGCGCTCCGACGTACCAGATACCGATTACCTTCCCGCTGGCGTCTTTTATCGGCTTGTAGGCGGTCTGGTACATGTGACCGACCACGTCGGCCTCACCGTAGTAGTTTTTCCCTTCCTTGAGTACGGCGTCGAAAACCGGCTTGGATACCTGCGTCCCTACCGCTCGGCTTCCGTCCTCTATTTTTTTCACGGTGGTGGCTACGCGGGTATCCCAGCAAAAGATTGTCGCGGTGTCGCCGGTCAGTTTGGCGACGAGGTCGACAGGAGCATAATTGCCGTTCATCAGTGTGTTCCCCTTGTACAGCTTGTCGCCCTCCCTGCGCCAGGTGCCGGGATACATTTTGTCAACAATCATCCCGCCGGTTTCCAAATCCCCTGTCACCTTTTGAACCGCGGCTTCCTTGGACATCTTGACGACGCCCTGCTGCACCATAAAAAACATAACGCCGACCACAACGACGAAACACGCAACCATGACCGCCATTATCTTGGTTCCCAGTTTGACCTTTTTAAACAATGCGCTTCCTCCTTTATCTTACAAACTGCTAAACGTTTACGTATTATCCCGGGATAACGACATGCGCTGCATTATCCGGAGTAATTCTGTTTTCCCTATCCCGCATTGGCCCATTCATCCTCCTCGTCAAAAAGCACCTTATCCGCGTTCAGCAGGATCTTTACCTGCTCGCCGACCTTGCCCATACCCTGGACAAACCGGCTGCTCTCCCCTTTCCTTACCCTCGGCGGCGGTTCAACGTCGCTCTTCGGGATGTCCAGAACCTCCGAAACCCGGTCCACAATCAGTCCGACCGCATGGTTTTCGATGTTTATCACCACGATACAGGTCCGGTCGTCATAGGCGCGCTCCTCCATCCCAAAACGCAGGCGCACGTCCATGACCGGGACCACCTTCCCCCGCAGATTAATGACGCCCTTTACGTGAGAAGGCATGTCCGGCACATCAGTGATGGTCTGGAGCCCTATTATTTCTGTCACGTGCCGGATTTCAATCCCATACTCCTCTTCCCCCAGATAAAAGGTCAGGAACTTATCCTCCTGGGTGTCCTCATCCTCTTCCTCTTCCAGCAAATCTGTATCGAAGCTTTCTCTTGCGGACACGGAGCATCACTCCTTCGGTAAAGATGTTTTGTAATCGTAACACTGGAGGCGGAATTCCTTCTTCGCCCGGGATCCCTTAGTGCACCTGGGACGCCACACCTTCCACGGAATTGATTAAATCGGCTATATCCAGGATCATGCTGATGTCTCCGTCACCCAGGATGGCGCATCCCGAAATGCTTTTCACGTGTCCCAGGTAGCTGGCAAGTCCCTTGATCACCACCTGCTGCTGACCTATCAACTCGTCCACAAACAGGCAATACTTCTGTTGTTCGTTTTCCACCATAATCAGGATGCCGTCGGTCAGCATCCGGTAGTTCGGTTCCACCGCGTACAGTTCATGAAGACGTATTACCGGCAGAAGTTCCCCGCGAATACTAACGACCTCGAGACTGTCCGGGGTGCGGGTAATCTGCCCTTCCTTGGGTTGAAAGGATTCTTTTATCGAACCGATCGGTATGGTATAGCGGTTGCGGCCTACCCTCACCACCATGCCTTCGATGATCGCCAGGGTCAGGGGGATCCGGATGACGAACATCGTACCGGCCCCAAGCCTGCTTCGGACGTCCACCCTGCCCCTCAGTTTTTCAATGTTTCGCTTCACGACATCCATTCCCACGCCTCTGCCGGAAACGTTGGAGACTATCTCGGCGGTGGAGAAACCAGGCTCGAAAATCAGCCGCCAGACTTCCTCGTCCTTCAAGTCCCGGTCTTCGTTTTTGATTAATCCCTTTTCAACCCCCTTACGCAAGATTTTCTCCCGGTTTAGTCCCCGACCGTCATCCTCGACGACAATCCACACCTCGCCGACCGAATGCTTGGCTTCGATGGTGATGCGACCCGTCTCCGGTTTACCCGCGGCACGACGGTCCCCCGGGCTCTCGATGCCGTGATCCACCGCGTTGCGGATAATGTGCACCAGCGGATCGGAGATCTGTTCGATGATTGTCTTGTCGACCTCGGTTTCTTCCCCGACAATGTGCAAGTCTACTTTTTTATCGGCTTTATGCGCCAGGTCTCGAACCAGGCGCATCATCTTCCGGAATGTACCGGACAGAGGGATCATGCGCATCGCCATGGCCACTTCCTGGATCTCCCTGGTTATCTTGTCCAGGCGGAGGACGCTCTTTTCAAAACGTTCAAACTGCATTCCGTTCAAATCCTGCGCATTACCCACCATCGCCTCCGCAATGACCAGTTCTCCTACCAGGTCGAGGAGTTTGTCCAGTTTTTCGATATCCACCCTTATTACTTGCTGCTGGCCGAAAGAAGGCTGCCTTTCCCTGGCATCGCCGTTCCCCCTGGTATCTTCAGTCTTTACTGCGCCGCCATTTCCTTTGTTTTTACATGCCTTTTCCGGATTGTCGTTCATAGCCGGTTCGCTGCCGGCGGACTTGCCCGTCTCCGAAGGCCCGGCTTTATCCGACTCTTTCCCGGCCGGTTCTGAGGTTTGCGGTCCATCGGTTTCGCCGCTCAGACCCGTCAGGTGTTTGATCAGTTCCTCTTTCCCCGGAATGTCGACAGGCAAGCCGCTGTTAATCTGCCGAACACCCTCCCGTAAGGCGTCCGCCGCGATAAGCAGAAAGGATATGGTGATCGAGTCGCAATCCTTCTGATTGTTCCTTATCACGTCGAGAACGGTCTCAGCCTGGTGACTGATTTCTTCGAGATCTCCGTAGCCCAAAAAGCCGGCGTTTCCTTTTAGACTATGCAGCGCACGGAAGGCATTTCCGGCCTGCTCCTGATCGTCAGGCGTTCTTTCCAGTGCCAGTAGCGCCGTTTCCGCTTCCTCGCAGAGACTGATGGCTTCTTCCGCGAACCGCCGGACCAACTCCGGCGTGATCTCCAGGTTTATCTCATCCGCATCGTCGGTTGTCTCTTCCTCCACGCCGCCCGTCGGCCCGGCATCTCCCCGTTCTATCACGGGAGGTGCCGCCTTCCCGCTCAGAATGATCGTCATTGTCTTTTTTAGATCATCAATAATGGCCCCCGCATCGGTCTCAAAACCCCGATCATGAAACTGTTGTTCCACAGAGTCCAGGATAATCCTGATTAAATCACTGGTTCTGCACAGGAGATCAACGTGTCCCGGCTCTACATCCGCCTTACCTTTGCGGAACATATCAAGAAGGGTTTCCGCCTCATGGGTCACGGCGACCACCGTTGGGAAATCCAGAAAACCGGCGGCGCCCTTCAGGGTGTGGAAGAGCCTAAAAATGGCGTTCAGAATTTCAATATTTACTTCCCCCGAAGCAACCGCGCTTTGCTCCATGGTTATGATTTGCGGCTCCACCTCGTCTAAAAGCTCTCGTCCTTCGGTCAGGAATTCCTTGATTAGTTCGCGTCTTTCCTGATCATCAAACAACATATCACCTTCCATCGAGACATTATTTAAAAGGCTGCTGCAAAACGGCACACTATCCTAGAAGCGATATTGAAAACGCGATTCTATTTACAGAACCAGGCTATGCCGCGTACTTGATTACACGCTCCCCAGAAGTTGTAATTTTAACGCAAACGGTGTAGTAAATTATTGTAGATTTCGGGGCTGTGTAAAAAATCCATTAGTAAATAATTCGTAATTTTTCCGCAGCTCTTTAGACTGTTATGTAACCTGTCAGCTTCTAGATTAATTCTCTTAAGAAAACCCGACGGATTCACGTATCCTCCAACCCGACGTTGGTTTCTATCAACCCTGCATCAGTGAAAAACTCAATGGTAAGGGCCTTTATCTGCCCCATCAACGTTACATTATCACCGGTAATCAATGCGGGGGGAGATATATCCATAAAGATTTTACTGTTTTTTTCATATAATATGGCTGCACTCGAAGTAAGAATATTGGACAATTCCGCTATTGCGCTGCGTGCCATTTCATCAAAGGTCTCCACCGGCATGCCCATCATGCGTGAAGCCACATTCTTGGCGGTAGCCTCGGTCATGCAATACGCCACGTTGCCTCGAACATCCTTAGACAATCCTATAAGGGCCGTCACCTGCATTGTCACGGTCAACCTGTCGCTTAACCTTAAATTCCCACGCTTGACTTCGGAAAAACCGAATTGAGGCAGCACCTGGTAAAATGCTTCAATAAAGGGCATGTACATTTTTACGTCCAATTCAAAGACTCCTCTCAAATCCCACCGTGATAGATATTTCCCCAAGCGGCGTTTTGATTTCGATGACTTCGGGTTTTATCTTGGGACTCGTGATTACCACTTTGTCTCCAAATAAAATGCTCGGGGGTGTGAGATCAAGCTGCAAACCGTTCGAGTCGTTTAAAAGCGAAACGGCATGTCCGGAAAAAACGTTGGCGAACTCGGCGATGGTGTATAAGACGAATTCATCGTCGGTTGAATACTCTTCCCCGTTGATCAACTCACAGAGCCTGCGGGCAAGCTCCCTGCCGGTGTCAACGATAATAATTCCCGGCCTCGCCCCGGTAATACCGATAATCACGGTAAGGCCGTTTGACCTGAAGGTGCTTGATTGCCTCCGCGGCTTGTCGTACTCACAGTTCAACCCGGCCATCGTATTAATATTTTTTCCGAAGGATGAAACAAACTGATTCAGGTAGCCGTCCTGTTTTTTCAAGACTCTCTCATCCCTTTACATATTGTTTCGATCGCCCGGAGTAATTCTTCCGGCTCAAAAGGCTTTTGCAGAAATACACCAACTCCTATGTCTTTTGCCTTCTGGACACAATCCTTGTCGCCCCGCGAGGTCAGCATTATTATCTTCACCTTGGCGTCTGTCGCCAGAAGCTCCCGGGAGGCATCGAGCCCGTTCATTACGGGCATGGTGATATCCATGGTCACCACATCCGGAACAAGTTTAGCGTACATATCCAGAGCCTCTTTCCCGTTCTTCGCGACGCCGCATACCTCGTATGAATCGGCGGGCAGGGCTTTGGCCACCAGTTTATGTACGAAGGGTGAATCATCAACGACCAATATTCTTGTCTTATCCATTTGTCCCAGTCCTTTCGCGCCGTTTTACCCATAGAAGCTTAAACCAGATGTTTTTTGTGTAGCTCCATACAGGTGCTGTTGCGTGACCGATTCCTGTCGTTTTCAGACAGTTCACCGGGGTGGAAGCGAGGTGCATTTAGGACTATGCGAAGAATCTGCCTACAGATTAAGTCGGTATCCTATGCGGTTACTTGAGCCCTTCATAATTCCCCAAGGGCCTTTCCATGCGATGAAATGATAACCGCTCCCGTTTCCACAAAGACGCTTACCGTCCGGACAATATCTCCGCCGACATCCTGTGCGGCGGCGCCCATCCCGTATTTTTTCAGCTCTTCCCTGACCGCCTCTAGGTTGCGGCCGCCTATATTCGATCTAAGGCCGGATTCTATCGATACGGCGCCGCCGGCGGCGATTTTAACGACAAGATCATCCTTCCGGCAGCCGCATTCCCTCATGCGCCGTAACAGTGCCGGCACTCCTGTGTCCGCAAAATACCCGAGTTTGTCCATAGCCAGATTACGGTCGATATCCGATGTCGGTAACGCCACGTGCAGAAGGCCCGCGGCCCGCTTTCGGGGCGCCAGCATTATCACCGCAACGCAGGAACTCAGGGCATATGTTCTAAGCACCCCGCTCCCAAGGCACGTAGCCCCCAGTTCACCTATGCCTATGAAAATTGTTGTCATTATCTTACCCCTGAACTTTACAAAAACTTTTAACCCAAATCATAGAAACACCCATTGTTTCACTCCGCGGCAAAGGCCTTATGCGTCAAGGCCGACATTGACCTCGATCAGACCCGCGTCCGTTACTATCTCAATTGCAAGAATCGTCGCCTGGTTGACTATGGTCACATTTTCTCCGGTAATCATGGTAGGCGGCGATATATCCACACCGTGATACTATACGGCAGGGACGCAGGGAAGCCTGGGCGACCCTGCGTCCCTGTTCCGGTGTACTAGAACTTGCCGAATTCTCTGTCGTCAAGGTGAATAGCGTCATTAGGTTTCTTTTTTTCACCGGCGCCGGATACGGCGGCTGCCTCGAGAACGCCCGCACTCCGTGCTGACTCCGTAGATTTAAGAGCCATTCCCTTGTACGTTTGTTGCGCCTTAAGTTTAAACTTGCCCAGCATCTGCTTGAGCTGCACGGCCTGAACCGACAGTTCCTCGCTGGCGGCTGCCAGTTCCTCCGCGCTGGCGGTGTTCTGCTGAGTAACCTGGTCCACCTGTCCGAGGCCCTGGTTGACCTGCCCGATGCCGAATGCCTGTTCCTTCGAAGCGGACGCGATTTCGCCGATTAAATCAGTTACCTTGGTTGCGCCGGCAACGATTTCCTCCAACGACTTGGAGGTTTCCTCCACGATCTTCGTACCGGCTTCCGTCTTTTTAATCGAACCTTCAATTAACTCCGCCGTTTCCTTTGCCGCCTTTGCGCTGCGCTCGGCAAGGTTGCGCACCTCCTCGGCGACCACCGCGAAACCCTTGCCGTGCTTGCCGGCGCGCGCCGCCTCAACCGCAGCGTTCAAAGCAAGCAGGTTGGTCTGGAAGGCGATCTCGTCGATTGCCTTTATAATCCGCGATATGTTTGCGGCAGACTCGTTGATTTCGTTCATGGCTCCGACCATTGCCCCCATCTGCCCGTTGCCTTTTTCCGCGCTGCTTCTCGCCTGCCCAGCCAGTTGGTTGGCATGGGTGGCGTTGTCCGCGTTCTGTTTGGTCTGAGTGGTAACCTGCTGCATGGACGAAGTAATCTCCTCCAATGAGCTTGCCGATTCACTTGCACCCTGCGACAACGCCTGGCTCGAGTCGGATATCTGCCGCGAGCCGTTGGCCACCTGGTCCACGGCCACGGAAACCTGGGTCAGGATCTCGTTAACCGAATCGATTGTGCCGTTTAACGCGTTCTTGATTATCGCATGGTCGCCCTTATAGCTACCCGTCATCGCCACATCCATGTTGCCTTTGGCCATTTCCTTAAGGCACTCCGCAGCTTCATTTATGGGGTGCAACACGGCGTCGAGGGTCTGGTTCACCCCTTCGATGATGTTGCGGAACTCGCCGCCGTGCTTCGAGGCATCGGCCCTGTTGCTGAGCCTGCCTTCCACCGCGGCCTCGCTGAGCATGTTGGCGTCCTCAGCCATAAGGTTGATGGCCTTTACGGTATCACTTAGGCTGCGATTAATGGCGGCAAAGTTGTCGCCGATAACCTTGGTGTCCTCGTCGGTAGCCGCAACCTTTGTTTCAACACGCAGGTCTCCCTTGGACAGTTTACCGAGGTTTACGATCAGGTTTTCGACTTCCTTCTCCTGGTAGACCGCCTGCTTTTGGGCCACCCGCGCCGCGGTCTTGATCGCGGTCTGATCGACCACGAATTCCGCGACCCCGATCGTCTTCCCGTCCGCGTCCTTAAGCGGCGTGCCGGTATAGGAAATGTCCAGGTCCATGCCGCGCGGGTGCGCGTCGGTCTCCCGCGTTACCGTCCGCCCCTGCTGCATCGCCTGCGAACAGGCGCAGTTGGCCGTGTTGCAGTCGGAGGTCTTAAAGTGGGTGTAGCACTTCGTGCCGACCGCCTGCTGCCCCGTCATACCAAGCAGGTCCAGGCCGGTCTTGTTCAGGTACCGGATGCCGAAATCTTTGTCGAGAATCATAAAGGGCGCCGGCACCGAGTCGATGTGACCGACTAAGGTATCGAGGGTCTGGTTCACCCCTTCGATGATGTTGCGGAACTCGCCGCCGTGCTTCGAGGCATCGGCTCTGTTGCTGAGCCTGCCTTCCACCGCGGCCTCGCTGAGCATGTTGGCGTCCCGCACCATTAAATGGATGGCGTCAACGGTCTGGCTCAGGCTGCCGTTGATTTTGGTAAAGTTCTCACCGATGGCTTTTGTATCCTCGTCGGTGTCAGCCACCCTAGTTTCAACGCGCAGGTCTCCCTTGGATAACTTGCCGAGGTTGATGATCAGGTTTTTGACTTCCTTCTCCTGGTAGACCGCCTGTTTTTGGGCCACCCGCGCCGCCGTCTTGACCGCGGTCTGGTCCACCACAAACTCCATACAACCGATGATCTGACCGCTCGCATCCTTTACCGGTATGCCGGTGTAAGCGATATCCAGGTCCATGCCGCGCGGGTGCGCGTCGGTCTCCCTCGATGCAATCCTGCCCTGCTGCATGGCCTGCGCGCAAGCGCAGTTGGTCGTGTGGCAGTCGGAGGTTTTGAAGTGGTCGTAACACTTGGTGCCGGCCACCTGTTGCTGCGAGAGATTGAGAAGACCGGCCCCAGTACCGTTCATATACTGGATGGTGAAATCCTTGTCGATGATCATTACCGGAACAGGAACGGCGTTGATATGACCCACCAGCGTGTCCATGATGTCGTTCATCCCTTGAACGATCCCCTGGAATTCCGTGTTGATCTTTTCGACATCGCCCCGGGCGTCAAGCTTACCGACAACGGCCAGCCCAACGAGACGTTTTGTTTCACCGACAAGTGAGCTGATTATGCAGCCCACATGACGAGAGAACAGGACCCCTATACCGATCGCCAGGAGAAGGCCGATTCCGATCGCCAGAACGATGTTCCTGGTCGAGCCCGCTGCCGTATTGTCGGCCTCAGTACCCGTTTGGTCCGCTATTTTGGCATTCAACGCGACCAGTTCTTCCAACGCCGTTTCGGTTTCCTTGAAAGAGGCGTCTGTTGCGCCGAGACTCTGTTCCCTTGCTTGGTTCAAGCTGCCCGCTTTATGGAGTCTTAGAAACTCATCCTCATTCTTCTTCCAGGCCGCATACGCGGAGCCGAATTTATTCCAGAGCGCGGTCTCTTCCTGGTCCTTCTCCACTCCCTCATAGGTTTTCCAGTTTTCATCGATGACCTTCCATGCTTCAGTCATGTACGCGTATTGCCTGTCGACCGTCTGCTTGTCTATCCCCGAAGCGAGCAGCGTCCGCTCCGCGTAGCCGATGTCCATTTGTGCGGCATGCAGGTGAAGCAGGGCCTGCGCGCCCGCAAGGTGGTTGTCATGGATATCGGTGGCGCAGTCATTAACCTTTTTTACACCGTTGTAACCTACAAGACCGATTATCACGGTAACCACCAGGAGCATTGCGAAAGCCGCGGTCATTTTTACGCCCAGTTTCATGTTTTTAAACATCCTATCTGCCTCCTGTTTTTTCTTATAACCATCCCTCTTTTATAACCGTTGCTTGTTTTGGTGTTCGGATAAAAGGAGGATTGTCACTCTCACTCAACCGACTATCCTTCTTCCATCCATTCACCTCCCCCGTCAAAAAGGACCCTATCCGCGTTCAGCAAGATTTTTACCTTTTCGCCAACCTTCCCCATGCCGCTTACAAAACGGCTGCCCTCTCCTTTTTTAACCTGCGGCGGCGCCTCTATATCACTCTTACGTATGTCGAGAACTTCGGAAACGCGGTCGACAATAAGGCCTACGGTATGGTTGTTGACGTTGATCACCACAATGCAGGTCCGGTCGTCATACGCCCGCTCCTCCATCCCGAAACGCAACCGTACATCCATAACCGGGAGGACCTTTCCGCGCAGGTTGATAACCCCCCTGACGTGCGACGGCATGTCGGGAACATCGGTGATGTTCTGGACCCTGATTATCTCGGTCACGCTGCCGATCCCAATCCCGTATTCACCCTCTCCAAGGATAAAAGTCAGGAACTTATCATCCTGGTTTTCAACCTCCTCATCCTCTTCGATTGAACCGACGTCAAGACGCTCTTTTATGCTCACCTGATTTCACCTCACGCACAGAAATCGTTTTACGCCTGTCCTAAAATATCTGTCGAAAAGTACCGTTGCCGACCTTTAGCATCCCCCCCTTCTTTCTGGTATGGCTGAGTTCCCCTGCAGCCTTGCCGGCACAAAAACTGCTGCTGCGTATTCCATATCAATAGACGTATTATGGCAATATGTAACTATACCATCCACATATTACGTTATTATGGGATAGTGAAACCAGAATTGCCTCATTAACGTTACGCCGGTCGTAGCTTTACTGCGAAGTGAGAATGAATGTGGCAGCTATAACAGTCAGTGTTGGGAGAGGTGTTGTTGCTGGATGTAGAGAATTCGTTTCTGTTTAGAAGGTTGATGTAGTTGTGTGAGAAGCAGATCTTTGCGAGATAAAGTCGGAATATTACAGGATACGTATTCTGTTTTCATTTAATGAGGCTTTTAATAATTATCTCGTTGCTTTTGTCTTACCTTTACACCCCAAAACCATAGTTTTTTGTTGTATATTACAACATTTGTGCAGCATTATACCATTAATTGGTATAAGCTATATTAACGCCTTTTAACAGACTGAACCAGATATATTTATCGATATATCAGAATGACATAACAGCTGTGACAATTCTTACGCGAATTAATCAAATCTGCGCTGCGAACTTTTTTCGCAACAAGATATAAATAGAATTTTCAGTGCATGAACAAAAGGCGCAGAATTATTCTGCGCCCCGGTGATTTGCTTTTTTGCTTCGTAATTATAATACGATTAGAAATCCCCGAATTCTTGGTCGTCGAGGCAAATGGCGTCTGCCGCAGCAGCGGCCTCCCGCATTCCTTTGCCCCGGGCCTGTCCCGCAGCCTTGCGCACTACTCCCTGCGCCTGCAACGCTCGCTGCGCCTTCAACTGGAACCTTCCGAGCATTTGCTTGAGCTGCAGGGCCTGCGCCGACAGTTCCTCGCTCGAAGCCGCCAGTTCCTCGGCGCTGGCGGTGTTCTGCTGCACAACCTGATCCACCTGGCCTAGACCCTGATTGATCTGCCCGATGCCGAGCGCCTGCTCCTTGGATGCAGAGGCTATCTCGCCGATCAGGTCGGTCACCTTGGTCGCGCCGGCAACTATCTCCTCCAGCGCCTTAGAGGTCTCTTCCACGATCCTCGTACCAGCTTCCGTTTTCTTGATCGACCCTTCGATCAATTCGGCGGTTTCTTTTGCCGCCCTGGCGCTCCGCTCCGCAAGGTTGCGCACTTCCTCGGCCACCACCGCGAATCCTTTGCCGTGCTTGCCGGCGCGTGCCGCCTCCACCGCCGCGTTAAGCGCCAGGAGGTTGGTCTGGAAGGCGATCTCGTCGATCGCCTTGATGATCTTGGAGATGTCGGCGGCCGATTCGTTGATCTCGTTCATGGCTTCGACCATCGACATCATCCGGCCGTTGCCCTTTTCCGCGCTCTGTCTCGCCTGGTCGGCCAGTTGATTGGCGTGCGTAGCGTTGTCCGCGGTATTCTTGGTTTGTGCGGTCACCTGCTCCATGGAAGAGGTTATCTCTTCGAGGGTGCTGGCCGATTCGCTGGCGCCCTGCGACAGCGCCTGGCTCGAATCGGATATCTGCCGCGAACCGTTGGCTACCTGGTCCACGGCAACCTCCACCTGTCCCAGGATTTCATTAATTGAATCAATGGTGGAGTTCAGGGCGTTCTTAATTATAGCGTGGTCGCCCTTGTAGTCGCCGGTCATCGCAACATTCATATTGCCGCGGGCCATTTCCTTGAGACACTCCGCCGCTTCGCTGATCGGGTGCACCACTGCGTCAAGCGTTCTGTTGATTCCCTCGACGATATTCCGGTATTCCCCGCCGTGCCTGGAGGCGTCGACCCTGGTATTAAGCTTGCCTTCAACCGCCTCCTGAGCCAGCATGTTGGCATCCACCGCCATTAGATTGACGGCCTGAACGGTATCACCCAGGCTGGTATTAATTTTATGGAAGTTTTCCCCGACGGCCCTGGTATCTTCATCGGTTTCGGCAACCTCTGTCTCAACGCGGAGGTCACCCTTTGCCAGCTTCCCGAGGTTGACGATCAGCTTTTCGACCTCTTTTTCCTGATAGGCGGCCTGCTTCTGCGCCTTCAGCGCCGACATCATGCCTGTCTGGTCGACCACAAACTCCATACAACCAACGACCTTATCATTAGCGTCTTTGATCGGAATACCGGTGTAAGAGATGTTCAGATTCATCCCGCGCGGGTGCGCGTCCGTCTCCCTGGTGGTTAGCTGTCTCTGCCGCATCGCTGTAGCACAGGCGCAGTTCGATGTATGGCAGTCCGAGGTCTTGAAGTGATCGTAGCACTTTGTGCCGAGCAATTGCTGCTGGGAGAGACCCAGCAACCCGGCGCCCGCCTTGTTCATATACCGAACATCCATCTCCTTATCGATAATCATTACCGGTAGCGGCATGTTATCCAAGTGCCCCACCATAGTGTCAATAACGTCGTTTATGCCGTCCATAATCGGCTGGAATTCATCGTTAATCCGATTGCCGTCACCCCGCGCGTCCAGCTTGCCGACTACCGCCGCCTCGACAATCCGCCTGGTCTCCGTAATCAACGCGTCGATAATTCCGCGGATGTGCCTTTCGAAGAAAACACCCGACAAAACGGACAGCAGAAGACCGATAATCATCGTGGCCAGCATGATCGTCTTTGAATACCGGACCGTGATACCTGCTCTGTTCACCGTTTGGTCGACAAACTTGGCGTTCTCCGTCATGAGGCTGTCGATGATTGTTTCCGTCTCTTCAAAGGCAGCAGCGTCCTCCACTATGGCGAACGTGCGCGCCTTGTCCAACCGGCCGGCGTTCACGTATTCCATGAACGCCGCGTGCTTTTCCTTCCAGGCGTCCCAGGACTTTTGGAAATCGGCCCACAACTTCTTCTCTTCGTCGCTTTTTTCAGCCTTATCGTATTTTACCCAATCCTCTTTTTCCGCATCGTTCCAGTGTCCCGCCATTTCGCTTTTAAACTCGTTTATCGTCGCCTTATCCAGTCCGGGAATAAGCATGCTTCTCTCCAGGGCGTTGATTTCCATTTGGGCGAGATGGATACGCAGCAAACTTATAGCGCTTGTCAAATGCTCCGTGCCCAAGTCTTCCGCCTCACTGCCGACGGCGCCGATCTTCCAGTAACCGATGCAACCGACTGCGACCGCGATGGTGACGACCAAACCAAGCGCGAGCGCAATTTTGTTCGCGAGTTTCATTCTGGACAACATGGCATCTTCCTCCCTTGTTCTAGGGTTCCTGACAGCATAACGAACTCTTCGACGACTGATTTACACCCTCTTTATCCGCTCCTTCCTCGTTACCGACGTCGGACCTCAAATATCGGACGTCAGACCTTTTCCAGGCAGTCTCTCCCCGTGAAATAACATCCGTCCTCAACTCTGCTCGTATCGGGGACGTCCGCTCATTCCCTTTATGATCCTTCGGAGGAGGTTTCCAACCCCTCTTTAAACAAATAAAGCCGTCCGGAGGTAGTTTGTTTCATCCTTTTCGAGGCCTGGCTGATAATAAGGTTGGATGAAGGACATCAGATATCAAACTTCGTAAATAATTAGTAACATTTCTCTGAACTGCCCAGACATCGGATCTCGTTCTCTGCCCGGCCCGTCTTAGTCTTTCGCGTCATTTCTATTTCTCGAATTCGCCGGATGCTTTTGCTAAGTTCGGATAGTGGTTTGATAAAAGCAGGTCTTTGGGATGATTTTTGCCGGCTTTGGTTTATTTTTAATAAGGCATTTAGAGCACTTGTTAAATAACTCGTCATTTTTCGGTAAATTCTTAACGCAGTAAACATGATTTTGCTGTATATAAACACAAGTGGGTATCGGGCTTTTTCAGCCCATTATCCCTCCATAACAAAAGGCGCAGAATTATTCTGCGCCCCGGTGCGTTTGCTTTTTTGCTTCGTAATTATAATACGATTAGAAATCCCCGAATTCTTGGTCGTCGAGGCAAATGGCGTCTGCCGCAGCAGCGGCCTCCCGCATTCCTTTGCCCCGGGCCTGTCCCGCAGCCTTGCGCACTACTCCCTGCGCCTGCAACGCTCGCTGCGCCTTCAACTGGAACCTTCCGAGCATTTGCTTGAGCTGCAGGGCCTGCGCCGACAGTTCCTCGCTCGAAGCCGCCAGTTCCTCGGCGCTGGCGGTGTTCTGCTGCACAACCTGATCCACCTGGCCTAGACCCTGATTGATCTGCCCGATGCCGAGCGCCTGCTCCTTGGATGCAGAGGCTATCTCGCCGATCAGGTCGGTCACCTTGGTCGCGCCGGCAACTATCTCCTCCAGCGCCTTAGAGGTCTCTTCCACGATCCTCGTACCAGCTTCCGTTTTCTTGATCGACCCTTCGATCAATTCGGCGGTTTCTTTTGCCGCCCTGGCGCTCCGCTCCGCAAGGTTGCGCACTTCCTCGGCCACCACCGCGAATCCTTTGCCGTGCTTGCCGGCGCGTGCCGCCTCCACCGCCGCGTTAAGCGCCAGGAGGTTGGTCTGGAAGGCGATCTCGTCGATCGCCTTGATGATCTTGGAGATGTCGGCGGCCGATTCGTTGATCTCGTTCATGGCTTCGACCATCGACATCATCCGGCCGTTGCCCTTTTCCGCGCTCTGTCTCGCCTGGTCGGCCAGTTGATTGGCGTGCGTAGCGTTGTCCGCGGTATTCTTGGTTTGTGCGGTCACCTGCTCCATGGAAGAGGTTATCTCTTCGAGGGTGCTGGCCGATTCGCTGGCGCCCTGCGACAGCGCCTGGCTCGAATCGGATATCTGCCGCGAACCGTTGGCTACCTGGTCCACGGCAACCTCCACCTGTCCCAGGATTTCATTAATTGAATCAATGGTGGAGTTCAGGGCGTTCTTAATTATAGCGTGGTCGCCCTTGTAGTCGCCGGTCATCGCAACATTCATATTGCCGCGGGCCATTTCCTTGAGACACTCCGCCGCTTCGCTGATCGGGTGCACCACTGCGTCAAGCGTTCTGTTGATTCCCTCGACGATATTCCGGTATTCCCCGCCGTGCCTGGAGGCGTCGACCCTGGTATTAAGCTTGCCTTCAACCGCCTCCTGAGCCAGCATGTTGGCATCCACCGCCATTAGATTGACGGCCTGAACGGTATCACCCAGGCTGGTATTAATTTTATGGAAGTTTTCCCCGACGGCCCTGGTATCTTCATCGGTTTCGGCAACCTCTGTCTCAACGCGGAGGTCACCCTTTGCCAGCTTCCCGAGGTTGACGATCAGCTTTTCGACCTCTTTTTCCTGATAGGCGGCCTGCTTCTGCGCCTTCCGCCCCGCGGTCTTGACCGCGGTCTGGTCGACCACGATCTCCACCACGCCGATAGTCTTCCCGCCCGCATCCTTTATCGGCACGCCGGTGTAGGCGATATCAAGATTCATTCCCCTTGGGTGCGCGTCGGTCTCGCGGCTTACCTTCTGCCCCTGCTGGAGGGCCTGCCCGCAGGCGCAGTTTGCCGTGTTGCAGTCCGAGGTCTTGAAATGGTTATAGCACTTGGTGGCGATCACCTGCTGTCTTGTTAAGCCGAGAAGGTCCAGGCCTGTCTGGTTCAGATACTGGATGGAAAAATCCTTATCTATGATCATCACCGGGGTCGGTACGGCGTCAATATGCCCCACCAGTTTATCCAGAACCTCGTTCATTCCCTGAACGATTCCCCGGAACTCAAAATTAGTCCCTTCCATGTCACCGCGGATATCAAGCCTGCCGATAACGGCAGATTCAACCAATTTTTTCGATTCCGCCATTAAACCGTTTATGACGCCGCTGACACTACGTAAAAACAGGATTCCCAATACAAGCGCAAGCAGCACGCCTGCGATGATCGCCCCGATCAGAATCCTTTTGGCCGTAGATCCCGTTTCTTCTGTGCTCTTGACCGTTTCAGCCGATTCCTTCAGATTTTCGTTGATCACCTCACCGAGCAGCGCCTCAGCCGCTTTGAATGACTGCGATTCGGTAACCAAGCATTGATTTTTCGCCTCGGCGTATATGGTGTCGTCATTACTTTCATAATACTTCTTCATAAAGTCGGCATACTTTTGGCTGTCTGTCTTCCATGTCTCCCATGCCGGCACAAAACTATTCCACAGTTCCTCTTGCTTTTGCGCCTTGGGAAGCATACCGTAGTTCTTCCATGCCTCTTCGGCTCGGATGAACGCTTTGTCTCTTTGTTCCAGCTCATGCTTGAACCGTTCCTCCCCGATACCCGGGATCAACATCGTTCTCTCCGCTGCCTTCACCGCTGTCTTGGCCTCGTTGATCGCTTGCAGGTACTGCAAACCCGGGAGACAATTGTGCGCAATCTCCCGTGTGTCTTTTGTTATATCACTTATATCCTTATAACCGATAAAACCTATTGTAAGTGATATAAAGGTAACCGCGCATAAAGCCGTAATTATTTTAGTTCCAAGTTTCATCCGCGCAAACACTCTTACATCCTCCCCTTCTTGTTATTGCTGAATTTTTTAGCGTATTGTTTTAACCATATGGAGGAGTAACTTAGCTTTTTATTCATTCCCCCTGACTAATCACCATATTTCATGGTGACGAATTTTTCGATTCCGGCTTTATTCTTAAAAAGCACTGTTATTTCATTATCAAACGGACGTTTTTGCATCCCGGGTGCAATATAAAGACATCTCAGGTAAATAAAAGGAGCAGTTAATAGGACCTGTAAATTAAATCGGCCCTATACCCGGCCGCCTTGAGAGCCATATAATGGCAAGTCCTTTCGGCATAAGCGCTTATATTCGCTCCGAGATTTTTACGAGCAGGTGCCAGAAGCAAGAGGGCAAAGATACAAATCGCGGCTTTCCGCATAGATAAAACAGCGGCCAAGGCCGGTCGGACATTGTCATATCCGCGCGCCTCCGCCGCCGTTAATAACCCTTTCAAAGCAGAATCATCGACTATCGCGCGATTCTTTATACCGCGCCGGCCCATTCCTCCTCCCCGTCGAAAAGCACGTGTTCCGCGTTCAGCATGATCTTCACCTGCTCGCCGACCTTTCCCATGCCCTTAATAAAGCGGCTTCCTTCACCTTTTCTAACCTTTGGCGGCGGTTCCACGTCGGTCCCGGGAATGTCCAGCACCTCCGACACCCGGTCCACAACTAGCCCTACCGCGTGGTTGTTGATATTGATGACCACGATGCAGGTCCGGTCGTCATAAGGCCGCTCTTCCATCCCGAAACGCAGACGCACGTCCATAACCGGGATGACCTTGCCCCGCAGGTTGATTACACCTTTGACGTAGGAAGGCATGTCGGGAACATCTGTAATTTTTTGGATTCCAATTATCTCGGTTACGTAACGGATTTCGATGCCGTACTCCTCTTCACCCAACACAAACGTGAGGAACTTATCCTCCTGCGTATCTTCGTCCTCTTCTTCATAAAGCAATTCGCTGCCCGAATCTTCATTTAATGCCACAACTGATTCACCCCTTTTAATTAATCGCACTCCGTGAAAGCCGGGACGCAGGTTGAGTTATACCTGCGCCCCGTGGTAACTGCGCATATTAGAACTTCCCGAACTCATGGTCGTCAAGATGGATTACCTCTTCAGGTTTTCCCTTTCCACTCGAGGATGACCCCGCGGCGGCCTCGCGCATTCCCTCGCTCCAACCTTGTCCAACGGCCTTCCGGGCAACACCCTGGGCTTGGTATATGTGTTCCGCCCTCAATCTGAACTTGGCCAGCATTTGTTTAAGTTGTACCGCCTGGGAAGACAGCTCCTCGCTCGATGCCGCCAGTTCCTCTGCGCTGGCGGTGTTCTGCTGCGTGACTTGGTCCACCTGTCCGAGCCCCTGGTTGATCTGTCCGATACCGAAAGCCTGTTCCTTTGACGCGGAAGCGATCTCGCCGATCAGGTCGGTCACCTTGGTCGCGCCGGCAACTATCTCCTCCAGCGCCTTCGATGTATCTTCAACGATATGAGTGCCTGCCTCCGTTTTCTTAATCGACCCCTCGATTAGATCGGCGGTTTCTTTGGCCGCTTTGGCGCTGCGCTCCGCAAGGTTGCGCACCTCCTCGGCCACCACCGCGAAGCCTTTGCCGTGCTTGCCGGCGCGCGCCGCCTCAACCGCAGCGTTCAGCGCCAGCAGGTTGGTCTGGAAGGCGATCTCGTCGATCGCTTTGATAATCCTCGATATATCGTTGGCGCCTTCGTTGATGTCGTTCATGGCGTTAACCATCGCCGCCATCTGCTCGTTGCCCTTCTCCGCACTCGTCTTTGCCTGACCGGATAACTGGTTGGCCTGGGTGGCGTTTTCCGCGTTCTGTTTGGTTTGTGCGGTTATCTCCTGCATGGACGAAGTTATCTCTTCCAACGAACTCGCCGTTTCACTTGCGCCCTGTGACAATGACTGGCTCGAATCGGATATCTGCCGCGCACCCCTGGCCACCTGATCGACCGCAACCTGAACCTGCCCCAGGATCTCGTTAATCGCGCTGATGGTTGCGTTCAGCGCGTTTTTAACCACTGCGTGATCCCCTTTGTAATCGCCGGTCATCTGCATGTCCAGGTTTCCCTTTGCCATTTCCTTAAGGCACTCCGCCGCCTCGTTTACCGGATCAATCACGGCGTCGAGAACCTCGTTCATCCCCTGGATTATCCCTTGAAACTCAAAGTTGATTCTATCCGTATGGCCGCGCTCCTTAAGCCTTCCGGCCAGCGCCGCTTCAACCAGTCCCTTGGTCTCCGCCAGCAGACCGCTGACGATGCCCCCGATGCTCCGCGAGAAGAAGATCCCCAGCGCAAGCGCGGCAAGCACGCCGAGTATGAGCGCCCCGACCAGGTTCCTCACGGAAGAAGACTGTACTATATCCGCCTCTTTACTATTTTTATCCGCCGTTTGCTGGCTTAAATCAATCATCGCGTGGAGCTGTTTCTCGACTTCTGTGAATGCATCATCTTCTTTATCTAACGCATGTTCCTGCATCCTGGCGTAAGCGTTCTTATCGCCTGTTCGCGCATATTGCTCGTAAAGAGTTAAAAACTGTTCACTGTCTTGTTTCCAGACCTCCCATACCGGTTTTAAACTCTTCCAGAGCGCCTCTTGTTCTTCGTTATGCGTCGTTGACTCATATGTCTTCCAGGCGTCGTCTATCTCCTCCCATGCTTTCTTGATGTTTGCCGTCTGACGCTGCAGTTCTTCCCGGGAAATACCCGGAACGAGCATCGTACGCTCGGCCGCCTTGATGGCAACTTGTCCCTCGTTGATGGTAAGAAGCGCTTGTACTCTCGGTAAATCACTTTCAGCTATTTCGTCCGTCATTCTCATAATCCCGGCCATTCCGAGGTATCCCACCACACCCACCACCACAGCGATCAGCGTTACCGCGCAAAGCGCTGTAATCGTTCTTGTACCAAGTCTCATGTTCTGAATCATCAATCGTTTCCTCCTTTTTTAAAGCCAATCGTTCTCGATCATTGCTCCTTTATTTATTGTCCTTTAGCCAAAGATACTGACATGTACTGATCCTCTTACCAGGCTTCCCCCCTTTACAGCTCTCGTTCAATTTTTGCCAATATTCTTATTAGTGCGTTGAAATCGACCGGCTTCTCAAGAAAGGCGTAAGCATAACGGTACCGGCCGTTTTCTTATCCGGGAAGCGCTTATATCTATGACTCTTGTCTTCGGGTCCGAGGAAAGGATCTTTCGGAGGATATCAATTCCGCTTAAGCCTGGCATCATTAAATCCGTAACAACCACGTCGCAACGGCGTCGCCGGTAGGCCTCCAATGCCTCTTCCGGGGAGGAAAACCCATAGCAGCGGTACCCCGCCGGCTCAAGCGCCGTGTATAAGCTGTCGAGAATGTCCTTATCGTTGTCGATCAGCAGTACTTTCATAAGTATTCAGCGCCTCGTTTGGCGCAGCGATAGGCTGCGCATAGCTTTACCGACCGCCGGGGGCGGTGCTCGCCCGGCGCTCCGTGGTACTTTGGGATAACCGCTTTTGTTAACCAGCTGTTAACGCTTTATTGCGTCTATTTGATGACCGTTATAACACACTCTCGGCCTTCAGGTATATTTATCCTTAACAAATGCATCCGTCCCGTGGAGGCATAAAAATATAAGGGTTAACCCTAATTTGACCATTCGAATTCTCTGGATGTTATCCAAGGGAAAAACGAGGATGGTAATCATCCGGGGAGGCACAGCTAAACCGCGCCTGAACAATCGGGAGGTGCGGATGTCTTTATAATGCTCCGGGGGGTAAAAGCGATATCTTACTTATGGATGGAAACCAGCCCTTCACGAATCGCGAACCTTGTAAGGCCGGCTACGCTGTGGATATCCAGCTTCTTAATAACTTGCTGGCGGTGTGATTCCACTGTTTTTACAGAGACGTGAAGGAACGCGGCGATTTCTCTGGTGCTTTTACCTTCTGCGAGAAGCTGGAGCACTTCTCTCTCCCGCGCCGTCAAAACCGAAAAAGCCACCGACTCCTCCTTACTCCCCGAGCCGTTCAGGAACTCTTTTACCACCAATCCGGTTACGGAAGGGCTCAGAAAGGTACTGCCCGCCGTTACGGCGCGGATGGCGGCGGACAGTTCCTCGAACGCGCAGTCCTTCGGAAGGTAACCCACGGCGCCCGCCTTGAGCATGCCTGTGACGAACCTGCTATCGCAATGCATTGACAGAGCGACCACCTTTATGGAAGGAGACTCCGCCACGACCTGCCGGGTGGCCTCGATCCCGTTCAGTCCGGACATACCGATGTCCATGACAACAACATCAGGCGCCAGCTCACGGGCAAGGCGGACCGCCGCCTGACCATCCTCGGCCTCGGCGACGACCTCAAAACCGGGAACTCTTGAGAGTAAGACTTTTAGCCCGTCGCGCACAATCTTGTGATCGTCGGCTATGACAATTCTGGTATTATTCATTTTTACCTTGTCTCCTACCGTTTTTCTACAGGAACATACATCACGGCTCGGGTTCCCCCACCCGGCCGCGACTCGATTTTTAGGCGCCCGCCAAGGTGCTTCAGCCGCTCCCGGATACTGAGCAGGCCGAACCCGTAGTGCCCCTTGGCAAAGAAACCGTCCGTCCTTATCGTAAATCCGACCCCGTCGTCCTTGACCTCGACTACGATATTGTCGGCTTTTCTTTTTAGTAAAATCTCGACTTTACTCGCCTGTGCGTGTTTAACAACGTTGGTCAGCAACTCGCGCACGCCGCTGAAAAGAGTGATGCGCGTCTCGTCCGCGATTGACTTGGGCAGACCGTCGTCAATGAAATCAACCTGGAGGCTGTGTTTCTCCTGAGTGCGCTCGGCAAGCTGTTCCAATGCCACACCGAGGCCGATCATGTACAGAGCGGGAGGGCTCAGCTCAAAGACCATCGACCGCGTGTGCCGGATCATCTCCTCCATATGTTCGCGGACTTCGTCGAGGATTCCTACCGACCTGGCGGAAGAAAGCATCTCCCGCAACGCTCCGAGTTTTATCCTAGACACCGCGAGCGTCTGCCCGATCAGGTCGTGCAATTCCGTAGCAATGCGCCGGCGCTCCCGTTCCTCAGCGAGGGACAATTCGGCGGCAAGCGCGCCGAGTTTCTCCTGGTAGGTTTGAATAAGCTTCTCCGTTCGCCTGCGCTCGGCAATGTCGGACGTGACCTCTACAAAATACCATTCCCCGGTTTTATTTTGAAAGGGTACTGCGGTTATCTGCAGGTTTCCGCCGCTCCCGGACCGGACATTCCGGACAACGGGAGCGTTTGACCGCCTTGCCTCAGCCATAGCGCAGTCGGGACAGAGGTCTTCCCTGCCTTTAAAATACTGATAGCACTTCTTCCCGTCATGGCTGCCGTATATTTTGCGCGTAGCGGCATCCACTTGCAGGACGTTATAATTGGAATCCATTATGCTGTAACCGGCTTTCATAACGGTCGTCATCAGCTCGATATGCCTTTCGAGAAACCCAGCCTCTTCCTCGGCCTTTTCATGCTCGCCTGCAACCGCATCATCAACCTCGCGTCTGTTTTCCCCGGTCCCTTTTAAGATCTCGCAGCGCCCTCCTCGAACAATCAGCGCCCACTGGTGTCTTTAAATAACGTCGATCAGCTCTTGCGCCCCGCACCCGTTAATGCGGTACGTGCAGGCGGCAACCATCCGGCGCTCGGTGATGAGCGTGTTGACGCTGTGTTCGTAAGCGCATAAATCAACCCAGTGGTCCTTTTTGAAAACGGTGCCGTCACCAGCGGCTCTCAGCCCTGTGAAACCGCCGGCGATCGCCCGATCATGCTTTTCCACCCATGATTTTAACATTTCCTCTGCGTCTAACGAACCGTCTTTCAGGTACCACCCCGCGTCTTGCAGAATCTCTATCTTCATCCGGTACCGCTCAAACCCGGGCAAAACTTCTTTCATCGCTCCTTCGGCCTCCTGAACCGACAGAGGCGGCGATACAACCCAGATGCAAAACTCTCCGCCTTCCAGTCCTTCCTTAAAGAACGAATCCATGGAATCAATTAGATCCTGCTTTTCCCGGTAGAACAGGCAAAAGTGACTGCCCCATGGCATGTTTCCTAAAACACCGATGCCGGTTTTGTTTTTTCCCTCCACGAACCCTTCCCCTTAGCTGAGATTGTTTCAACCCCCTTTACAAAACCAGTACTAGGAGAAGAGCCCGGGAGTACGCAAGCATTTAAAACATGTCAACGAAGTGATTATATGGTTAGTTTAAAGTAATGAAGTGCACCCACATTATCCCATACCAAAAGAATACCGCCTAACCCCTCAGGCGCCCGCAAAATACCGTAATAAAGATTAACTGCTTCAATAATATTAATCTGTCTATATAGTGGCGGTTAAATAAGGACATCCCTGAATTTAAACTTCTAAATTCCTGAGATTTGAACGTGAGGCTGAGAAAAAGGCAGGTGGGTGGAGGAGATGCCGGTTAGCCAAAATACCGTTAACCCGATTATTAAATGATATACTTTGTCAGATCTCTCTCGAATTCGCCTGCAGGTGTCTAAGGCACAACACATTTCTTGTCTAACGATAAAAGAACATTAAGAAGCGTAAGCGAGTCGTACCGCGTTAATGATGTCTTCCCTTTGCATTTAGAACGAATAAAAGATCTGATCGTACTCTTGCATACTCATCATCTATTTCGGCGACTTTTTCCGCTATTCCGGCGGCATCCTCAACCTGGCTCATCTGCTCAAAATCCGCGCACATCGCCGCAAGGCCATACGCACCCATGTTGCCGCTGCTCGACCTTAAGGCATCCGCCAGTACCTCGATGACCCGCGCGTCCTTTTTTGCGACCGCTTCCCACAAGGCGGCCAACCTGGGCGGCGTATCGGAGAGATAGATGTTAATCAACTCGGAAAGTATGTTTGACTCGCTGCCCGCATCGAGCGAACATAACTCCTCCAGTCTTTCGAAATCAACCGCCGCGGTTACAGTCTCAACGGCTGACGCCGAACCGGCGGTGGCTGTCTTTTGGGGTACCCCTCGGGCAGGCAGCCACCTGGTAAGCGTTTCCCTCAATTCATCAAGACTGATCGGCTTGCTGATATAATCATCCATTCCCGCGCTCAGGCACTGTTCGCGGCAACCTTTTGTGACGTGTGCCGTCAACGCAATGATGGGAATGCGGCGACCAAGCGCGGGTTCGGCCTCGCGGATCGCTCGCGCTGCCTCAAAGCCGTCCATTTCCGGCATCTGGCAGTCCATCAGTATCATCGCGTAAGGAGTTCCGGTTAAAACCGCCTCTACTGCTTCCCTCCCATTCATTACGGACGCAAACGGGATTCCGATTTTTTTCAACTGCAGCGCTACAACCCTTCGGTTCACCGGGTTATCCTCCGCCACAAGCACCTGTCTACTCGTGTCAATTATTGAAGCGGCGGACGCCGGCCTGTCATCCGCTGAATGCGGGAAACCGGACTTTTGTATGAAAGACAGCCCCGTCTCCTCAACGATCTTTCCAAGACAAGTACGCAGCTTTGCACGCTTTAAGGGTCTGATAAGATGGGCCGAAAAGCAGCATTGTAAACCTTTATTGCCCTTTGCCCTGTCGCTGAAGTCGGTGAGTAATACCATCTTTAAATCCGACTTGACCGACTTGATCGTCCGTGCAAGCCTAAAAACATCGACATCGGTTAAGGGACAGGAAACGATGGTGGCGTCATACGAAGCGGCGCCGTCCGACCGGCGGAGGATATCCACCGCCTCCCTCCCGTCCGCCGCACCTTCCGCATAGGCGTCCCACGCGGAAAGGTAACGGATGATAATACCCCGTTCGCTGGCATTGTCGTTTACAACAAGAATCCTTAAACCTTTAAGGTCTGGGCCGCCGCGAGCCGTGGGCCTCTCGTTTCCTGAAAAGCGCTCTATGGGTACGCTCAACCAGAAGGTTGAGCCCTTGCCTTGCTCGCTTTCTACGCCGATTCTGCCGCCCAAGAGTTCTACCACCCGTTTGGAAATGGAAAGCCCAAGTCCGGCCCCGCCGTATTTACGAGTAGCAGATCCGTCGACCTGCACGAAGGGATGGAACAACAGCTTTTGTTCCTCCTCCGAAAGGCCGGCGCCGGTATCGGTTACCTCAAAACGGACGTTTACGCGCGACTCGTCTTCGGATTCAACCACCGCGCTTATTACCACCTCGCCGGATTCCGTAAACTTCACCGCATTGCTCGCCAGGTTCAGTAAAACCTGCCGTATGCGTCCGGGGTCTCCGTGTAGAAGCGGCGGTATTTCGGGAGCAGCGAAGGTCATCAGGCGCAGGTGTTTTTCTTCCGCCGCCGATGTCATAAGTCCGGCAACGTTTTCCACAACCGCCAGCAGGGCGAAGTCTTCGGCCTCCAGTGTAATTCTTCCGGCTTCCATGCGGGAAAAATCGAGGATATCGTTTATCACGGTAAGCAGCGCCTCGGAGGAATAACGGATGACGCTGGCAAGCTCACGCTGTTCGTCGTCAAGCTGCGTACCGAGAATCAATTCGATCAAACCCTGGATGCTGTTCATAGGCTTCCTGATTTCATGGCTCATATTGGCAAGAAATTCGTTCTTTGCCTGGTTCGCGGCTACTGCGGCTTCCTTCGCCTTCTGCAGCTCTTCTTCCACCCGTTTCGCCCGGTAATGTCCCGGAAGTTTTCCACGATGCCCACGAGCTCTCCGTCCGGACCCCGGAAAGGTGTCGCCGTGAGGGTGCAGAGGATCTTATTCCCGTCTTTGCGCTCCTTTTCCACGTCATACTCAACGCGTTCCTCTCCAAGGAGGATGCGGTTCAACGGGCAGTCAAGGCTATGGCAGACCGCGCCCCGGAAAACCTCATAACACTTATTGCCCAAAGACTCGGACATGCTGATACCGGCCATGGCACAAAACCGCTCGTTTACCCGGAGGACATTGAACTCCTTGTCGACCACCCGCATTCCGTCGGCCGCGGTGCTGAATATCTGATTGAGTTCCAGGCACGCGAGCTTGATGGCCTCCTCCGCCCGTTTTCGCTCCGTAATATCGCGCGATATCGAAAGTGCAACCTTGACACCGTTCAGCTTAAAAACATGGGTGCTGATTTCGACCGGTATCTTGCGGCCTTTCTTCGTAACATGGGTCATCTCAAATGTTATGTGACCCTGGGACAACAGGTCCTTATAAACTCTCGGCAGTTCGCCGAGCCGCTCCTTGTCGTCGACGTCCAAAGGCGTCATCGCCAGCAGTTCCTCCCGGCTGTAACCCAACCGCCGGCACATGGCGTCGTTTACTTCGATGATGCGCCCGGGCATGTCCTCTTCCGTCAAGAGGTGCAGGATAATCGCGTCGCTGGCGTTATGGAACAGGTTTCGGAACTTTTCCTCGCTGGCCTTTAGCGCCTCATCCGCCCGCTTGCGCTTGGTGATATCTCGAACGGTGAAACACAAGACCTCCTTCCCCCCATAAGAAATCATGTTTGCACTGATCTCAACATTAACTACCGAACCGTCTTTACGCTTAAACTGCCTTTCGCCGAAGATATGCCGCCTTTCCGTGATGATGCTCCGGACTACAAAGTCGATGTCCTCTCGGCCGCACATACAGAAGTCATAAAGTATAAGTCCGGGAATTTCATCCGCGATATAGCCGAACAGGTTTTGAAACGCGGCGTTGGCTTCCAGCAACCGTCTCGTATCCGCTTCGACCAAAAAGATGCCCTCCGCGGTTTGCTCAACCACGGCGCGATAACGTTCCTCACTCTCCTGTTTTTCGCGCTGTGACAAAACCAGTTTCCGCCAGAGGAACCGGGTTGTTCCGCTGAAACCCAGGCCGATTATCAGAAGCCATAGGAGGAAATAATATACCGTGGTTTTCCCTTGTATGAAAAAGGTCCTGCGGTCATCCACTCGCAGTATTACGGCAGGCTTCCCGTAAATGTCGTTTAAAACCGCGTATGCGGCAATGGTATCCTTGCTCAGGGGGTTTACAAAAACAGTCGTTTTCCCCGACAACGCAGAACGCGCCGTCCGGTAATCGGGTGGCAGACGCTGGTCGTCGAACCTTTGCACCGCCACCGAAAGATGGGTCATTTTACTCATATGCTCGATTTCAGCGGCATCCAGGTAACGCCCCATGACCAGGTATCCCTCAACGGTTCGATCCTCGCTCATCATGGGTCTCGAAACAACCATCATGATCCCATCCGGAAGGCTGATAATTCCGGTCATGCCGCTTTCATCTTTGCAACGCATGAGGGGACCTTGTGGGGATAGGTGGGTTTTTATGCCTTGCGGAATCGTCTCTTTTTTCTTTTGTATGAAATCAAAAGCGGTGCCGGAAATGACACTGCCTGACGGGCGCAGATACAGGATGAGGTTGAGCCTTAATTCTTGGAATGATTTTGTCTGAAGGGAGGAATGAAAATCCTTTTCATTTTCTTTGTCCAGTAAGTCCCTGCTTCTTTCCCTCGCGGCCCAATCGCCTGCGACCATACCGAGGGCTGAAAGGTCGTCGAGCAGGTGGAACTGAGCCTGTTCCACCTTAACACGGACATGCTCCCTTTCGTTTACCGCAAACCCTCTTAGCACGATTCTCTGCGAGGTTATATACAATGTTGCGATCAAACATATTATTACTGCACCAATGATTATAAGGGCCTTTTGTCGCATACCCGGCACTCGGCCTTGCATGGCGCACCTGCTCTGAATGACTTCTCCAATAAGTCAACCGTAATTAACTGTTCTATCGGAAGATGGACACCCTCTCTTTAGGTTTTCGTCGGCTATCAAAATTTCCCTTTAAACAACATATTTTATTAAACGGCATTTTACAACGGTGTTTTCAACAGGTGAGGTGCAGCGCCGCAACGACAAAATTCTGTTCATACAGCTCGTTGTATCTGGCGCAGGCTTCCCCGGTCTGCAGGACGATCAACCGCATGTTCTGCGATTTAAAATACTTTTCCACCTCCGGAAGAACGCGAACCGCCCCGTAGGCGCCCGTCCCCAAAATCACCACCTCGGGTTTCGCCCGCGCCACCTCGCTGAGATCCGCCGTTTCGACCACGTGGCCCTTCTGACGCCACCATGACATAACCCTCTCCGGAAAAATAACGACATCCTCGGTGTACCTCTTCCCGCCGATCACTATCTCGCCGAAAACATAGCCGCTTATCTTCACACTCGATTCCTCCCAAGCAAATACCATAAAAATCATAATCCATGGTTTTGCGGGCGTCAATGTCCCGGGGTTGACGGCCCGACTGTATACGTTCCTGTTTATTTATCGCCGGAGGGACAAAAAGAAAGAAACACCTGCGCCGAAAAGGTGCCTCAAATCTACGGAAGCGTTTACCTGCAAAGAGGTGCCGAACAGTGGAACGAAAAAGGACGGGTTCACGCTGACGTCGGCGGAGGTTTTAAGGATGGGGGAAAAACGGCCGAGCAGTATATCTATCGCCATCCACAGCGTGCCGCAGGCGATACCCGTCGTACCGGGATCGCCGGTACCTAAAGAGGTATGCCACGCGAAACGCGTGATCTTCGCACGGCGCAGTAAATACAAAACGGGTTGTTTGTAACGTCCCAGCCGCCGCGATATATATAGAAACAGGCGAAATAAGTCATTAAATCCTTCAAATAATATATGCCTCTCAGGGTCCTCTCCGGTGGTAACCTCAAATCGTATACCTGAAGCGCCCCCTTCGACGTCCGGTTTAATGGCCGGTTGAGCGATCCGGTACCTTAACAGACCCCAGAAAGCGGATGTCTCGAACATGAACCAGTCTTCATGCCCGCGGCGTCTGTACTCAATGCCTAAGCGCACTCTGCTAAAGGCAAGGAATAAAACCACTATGGTTACAGATACAAGCGCTATTACAACCCACAAGAAACTCAGCACCAACTCGACGTTAGTATTTTCAGCCTAACCCGGACAAGCCGGAATAAAAAGATTGAATCCCCACCGCCTTAAGCGCCTAAATACCTAAAGCCGCCCGCGCCTTTCCCAGGGTATCCGCCGCTACCCGCTGCGCCTTTATCCGTCCCTCGTGCAGCACTTCCTCGACGTAGCCTTTGCGCGCCGTCAGCGCCGCCCGCCGCTCGCGAACAGGCCCCAGGACACCTTCCGTAAGTTGAAACAGACGCTTTTTACAGGGGACGCATCCTATCTTACCGGCGCGGCATTCGGCCTCGATCCCGGCCACTTCGGTGTTGTAGATGGCGTGGTATTTGAACACGGTGCAGACCTCCGGGTGGCCGAGATCGTCCTTACGAATACGGGCCGGATCGGTAACCATCAGGTTTGTCAATCGACCTATCTCATCGGTGGCAGCCGTCAGGGGAATCTCGTTATGGTAGCTTTTACTCATTTTCTGCCCGTCTATTCCCGGGACCAGCTTGATTTCCGCCAAAATCCCCTGCGGTTCCGGAAACACCGGGGCGTAAAGGTGATTGAACCTCCGCGCCACCTCCCGGCAGAGCTCGATGTGCGGCAGTTGATCCTCACCGACGGGCACCCCGTCCGCGAGGTAAATCAATATGTCGGCGGCCTGTAAGAGCGGGTATCCGAGGAATCCGTATGTGGTGATGTCCTTTCCCTGCTCCGCAAGCTTGCGCACCTGGTCCTTGTAAGTAGGCACCCTTTCCAGCCAGGAAAGCGGGGTGAACATCGAAAAAATAAGGTGCAGTTCGGCGTGCTCCGGTATGTCGGACTGAACGAAAACCACGCTCTTCTCCGGATCTATCCCGACCGCCAGCCAGTCCGCCACCATCTCGCGTATGAAACCCTTGATGTCGCCCGGATTCTCGAACTCGGTGGTCAGAGCGTGCCAGTCGGCGACAAAGAAGAAGCAATCGTTATTCTCCTGCAGTCTCAGCCAGTTTTCCAAAACGCTGAGATGCCCGAGATGCAGACGCCCAGTCGGACGCATGCCGCTAAGAATCCTCAAAAGATCTCCTCCCTCTGAAAATAGAATCAACCGCCAAGGCGCCAAGGACGCCATGAATCAAGAAAATAAATACCGGATAACAGGTAAATGCCCTTTTAGTAGTCGGTAGTTAGTAGTTAGTAGTTAGAATAAAGAAACCACTTTGTATTCTGACTCCTGTATTCTATATTCTACCTTCTATATTCTACAGTCTACCTTCCGGATTCTATCTTCTACCTTCTCACACTCTTTCAAATTATCGTTGTCCCGGCACCAAAATTAATCAGAAGACGGGCAAGCGGTACAACAAGATGTTCACCTATCCAGCCAATCATCCCGGTGAATATCAGGAGCAAAAGTATAAGCATCCCGTACTGTTCAAGCTGAACCATCCACTCCTGCCGCCCCGGGACAAGCCCTGCCAGTACCTTTGATCCGTCCAGCGGCGGTACCGGGATGAGGTTGAAAATCGCCAGAAAAATGTTTATAAGGATTATCTGCACCAGAATGTAAACCACCTCTTGCGTCGCCGCGCCCCAAACCCTTAGCAGCAACGCCGCAGCCACCGCCACAACAACGTTTGCCAGCGGCCCGGCAAGCGATACCAGGATCAATCCACGACGCCGGTCCCGGAAGTTGTACGGGTTTATCGGCACGGGTTTAGCCCAGCCGAATACAAACCTGCTCCCGGAAAACAACAGCAGTGCCGGGACCAGAAGGGTTCCCACAGGGTCGACGTGCGCCAGCGGGTTAAACGTCAACCGCCCGGCGTGACGCGCCGTGGGGTCGCCGATCTTATCCGCCGCCCACCCGTGCGCGAATTCGTGGAACGTGATGCCCACTACAAATGCAATCACCAGCGCGACCCCGTCTAAAATCGCACCACTGTCAATCACGGGTGCCACCCCTCTCTTCCCCCGCCTTTGTTGACAGGTATTCCCGGGCGAAGGCCAGTTCGTCCTCGCGGTTCAAGAGCAACCCGTCCAGCCTCGCCCGCCATACCGCGTCAAGCACTTCACGGTACAAAGGGCCGGGAGGGTAACCCATTCCCTTAATATCCTTACCCGTCAACCGGGGTTTATTATTAATCACCGTTATCAGCACTTCCCGGAAACGGTCCTGGTGGCCTTCCTCGCTTAACAGAACAAAAAGGAGCGGGTATGCCTCGCGGGGAAGTTCCAACACCGCACGGGCCAGTGAACTTATACGCGCAGGTTCCCGCACCGCCAGCTTACCGAGTGCGTCGTGCCAGTAGCGAAGCGCTGTTATGACCTTTTCGTTGGTGTTCCGCCCGAAGCGGTACTGTTCGCACAGCGCCTGTGCGGAAGGTTCGTTGGTCCAGTGCACCGCAGCGATGAAGTAGCTCAGCCACCTTTCTCCGAACACCACACCCCACGACTCGATCGTTTTAATCGCCTGGGGCAGATAGGTCAGGACCGCTTCAACCTCCCAGTGGCTCGCCACCGGAAAGACGTAAGGCCAGATGCCCAGTTCCGCGTAGCGCCCGAGCAACCGCGAGGCGCAGTCCATATCCAGGCAGGACCGAACGTCCTTCCAGAGCAGTTCAGGTTGGACCCTGCTTAACACCCCTTCGCGTACCGCGTCGCGCAAAAGCCTCAGCGTCTGCCTCTCCAGCTGCATGTTTGAGCTCTCGGCAAGCCGCACCGCCCTAAGAATCCGGAGCGGCTCTTCCATAAAGCTGCGGCTGTGGAGCACCCGGACCAGACCGTACTGAAGGTCGTCCCTTCCACCGAAATAATCGATAATCAACCCGAACCTCTCCGGGTTCAACTCCACGGCAAGAGCGTTGACCGTAAAATCCTGCCGGTAAAGCTCCTGGCGCAGGGAGGTGTCTTCTAATTTTACTCCGAGCGCATACTCGAAAAAGTCCGGGCGCGCTTCCACCACTTTACACTTGCTTCCGTCCGGAAAGCTCACGGCGGCCGCGGTAACCTTTGGATTTATCCTTAAATGGACGCCGAACTCCTCAGCCAATTCTGAAACCAATTTGAGGGCGTCACTTTCCACGATCACCGTAACGTCCCGCCGCTGAAACCCCATCAGCAAATCCCGGACCGCTTCGCCGGAGAGGTAGGCTGCAGTTCCCGCCTGTGCGGCCAGAACCCCGGCCCGCTCGAGAAAGGCCAAAGTCACAGCGGGTACGCCCGTCCGGATTAAAGCGGCGATATTACGGCGCCCGGTCTGGGTTGCCGTCGCCGCGTACAGAAGGTTAAACTGCGGCTTGAAATCGCGATGCAGTGTTCTTAATATATCGGTGCGGGAGATGATGCCTGCAAGGCGACCGCCTTCTACAACCGGCAGCCTTCCGATATTGTGCTCGATCATACTGGTCTGCGCCTCGGTAACCGGAAGGTAGGGTTCTACGGTCACCACCTGGTTGCTCATAAAAGCCTTTACCGGCGCGTGACCCAATCCGTTGCGTTGGGCTTTTTCCACGTCACGGCGCGAGATTATCCCCACAAGCTGCCCCTCCCGGACCACCGGAAGGCCGCTGTGGCCGTAACGCAGCATCACCTGGCCCGCTTCCGACACGCTGGTCTCGGCCCCGACGGTTTTGACCGGTATGCTCATGATTTCCGCAACCGTAAGCGGTGCGCGAATGGTGTTCTGCAGCACGGGTATAAGCTCTTTTACCACCTGCTCCAGCACGGCCCCTTTAAGCGTAGCCGAAGCCGCCGCGGGGTGCCCGCCGCCGCCGAAGTGCTGCAGGACCATCCTTACATCAACCTCCGGCAGCGCGGACCGTGCGATGATGTACACCCGGCCTTCCATCTCTACAACGTTGAACACCGCATCGAGTTGTTCGATCTCGGCCAGTTTATGGGTGAGAAGCGCAAGACCCTCAAAGAACTCTCCGGTGCGTGCCATGGTCACCAGGACCTTCACGCCGTTGATAAAGTGACGTTCCGCATTTATAATAAGTTCTTTTAACAGTTCCTTTTGTTCATCGGAAAGTGGGCGGCCCAGGAAGTTCGCCACCACCATGAGGTTGGCGCCGTTGGCGATCAGGTACTCCACCGCCGCAACATCCCGGCAGGTGGTGCTGGGATATAGCAGACTCCCGGTGTCCTCATAAATCCCGAGCGCAAAGATCGTAGCCTCGAACGGGGTGACCTCCAGTCCGGCTTCCTTAATTCTTTCCACCAGCAGGGTTGTGGTCGCCCCCACAACCGAAACCACCTCGAGCGTGCCGCGGGCGTCGCCCTCGTCCACGGGGTGGTGGTCGTAAATGTGAACCTCCACGTCCGAGCGATCGAGAAGCGCGCTCAGTAAACCTATGCGCCGGGGATTGCGCGTGTCAACCATAATGAGCCGGCGGATTGCGTTGAGGTTGATGTTCTTGGGGTCTTCTATGCGCAGGACGTCCCGGTGGAGGGCAAGAAACTCCTCGACGCCGCGACTGGCTTTGCCCGGCAGCACAAGGTGCGCGCCCGGATAAAGCTTCTTTGCCGCTACAGTTGACGCCAGACCGTCAAAATCCGTTATCAGGTGCGTGGTGATAATTTCCATAAAGACTCCGGCACTCTGTCGTTGCGCACGAGATCCTCGTAGCTTTCCCGCGCCACAATGATTTCGGCCTTTTCGTCCTTGACGAGTACCATCGCCGGTCGTGGCAGGCGGTTGTAATTCATAGACATTGTATAGTTATAAGCGCCGGTTGCCGGTATCAGCAGGAGGTCGCCGGTTTCGGGGCAAGGAAGGTGCGCGGTTTGTATAAGGACGTCCCCCGACTCGCAGCACTTGCCGGCGACGGTGACGGCAACGGCGGAGTTATCTTTTATTCTGGCGGCGAGCACCGCCTCATACTGCGCCTGGTAAAGCGCCGGCCGCGGGTTGTCGCCCATCCCGCCGTCCACCGCAACGTAACGCCGGACACCGGGAATCTCCTTAACCACACCCACCGTATACAGCGTGCTGCCCGCAGGCCCTGCAATAGATCGGCCGGGCTCGACAACCACGCGCGGCAGGGGCATTCCCAACAGTGCACAGGTATCCCTGACGGCGCCGGTGATCGCCTGCGCGTAATCCTCGATAAGCGGTGGGTCGTCACCGCTGACGTAATATATTCCCAGACCTCCACCCAGATCCAGCTCTTCAGGAAGCCAACCGGTGGAATCCCGAACTTCGGATGCAAACCCCAGTATAACCCGCGCCGCCTCCCGAAAAGGCTCGAGGTCGAAGATCTGCGATCCGATATGACAGTGGAGCCCCACCAACTTGACGTTGTGCGAATCCATTGTCCGCCGTACTCCTTTCAGCGCCTGTCCCGTGGAGATCGGCAGCCCGAACTTCGAATCGATCTGTCCGGTCCGTATGTAATCGTGGGTATGGGCCTCAATGCCAGGCGTAATCCGCAACAGCACCTCCGGCCGCGCCCCCTCTTCCCCGGCCACGCGGTCAAGGATGTGAAGTTCGTCAAGGCTGTCGACCACGAACCTTCCTACACCGGCGCAGATTCCCTGCCGTATCTCATCCTCCGACTTGTTGTTGCCGTGGAAGTAGATCCGCTCAGCGGGAAAACGGGCGGAAAGCGCCGTGTAAAGCTCTCCGCCCGATACCACGTCCAGGTAAAGACTCTCTTCGTCTATCATCCGGCATATGGCGGCGCACATCAGTGCCTTGCCGGCGTAAACCACCCTGTTATCAGGACCGAACGCCGCACGATAACGCCGGCAGTTTTCGCGAAAAAGGGCTTCGTCGATTACATAAAGCGGTGTTCCAAACTCCTTCGCCAGATCGAGAGTGGAAACCCCGCCAACCTCAAGATGCCCTTCTTCGTTAATACGCATCGTGCCCCGTAAACGCATCTGTTACTCCACCTTGGGTAACTTCGACAGCGCCTGACGAAGTTCTTCCTCCGGTAAGATATAGTCCTCGATTTGCCCCGCAAGGTAGTCGTCATAAGCCCCCAGGTCAAAATGGCCGTGGCCGCTGAGGTTGAAAAGCACAACCCGCGACTCGCCCGCCTCCCGGGCTGCCAGCGCCTCGTCGATCGCGCACCTGATGGCGTGCGCCGACTCCGGCGCCGGAACAATCGCTTCCGCGTGTGCAAACTGCACCGCGGCATCGAAAATCTGCTTCTGTTTGTAAGCCCGCGCCTCGACGAAACCGTCCGCAACCACCTGGCAAAGCAATGGCGCGTCTCCGTGATAACGAAGCCCTCCGGCGTGAATCGCTGCCGGCATGAAGTCCTTCCCGAGGGTATACATGTAAACGAGCGGCGTCAACCCCGCCACATCGCCGAAATCGTAGGCATGAAGTCCCCGCGTTAACGTGGGACACGCGGTGGGCTCGACCGCTACGTAGCGCGTCTTCGCTCCCTTGGTAAAATTATCGTGTAAGAACGGGAAACAGAATCCACCGTAGTTGGACCCGCCGCCCACGCAGCCGATGACCACATCCGGCGCCTCACCGGCCTTTTCCATCTGCGCCTTCGCTTCAAGGCCGACCACCGTCTGGTGTAAAAGCACATGATTCAGCACGCTGCCGAGCGAGTAGTTGGTATCCCCATGCGTGGCGGCATCTTCGACCGCCTCGCTGATAGCGACGCCGAGGCTGCCCGGCGAGTCGGGATTGGCTTCCAGGATGGCGCGGCCGGATTGCGTATGATCACTCGGACTTGCAAACACATCGGCGCCGAAAAGCTGCATTAGAACACGCCGGTACGGCTTCTGGTGGTAGCTGACCTTAACCATGTAGACCGTGCACTCAAGCCCGAAAAACTTGCAGGCCATCGAAAGAGCGCTCCCCCACTGTCCGGCCCCGGTTTCAGTGGCCAGACGCTTGATACCTTCCTGCTTATTGTAGTAGGCCTGGGGTAGTGCCGTATTGAGTTTGTGACTTCCGGCCGGGCTGACACCTTCATATTTATAGTATATACGCGCGGGGGTATCGAGCGCCTTCTCCAAACGCCGCGCCCTGATGAGCGGGCTGGGCCGCCAGAGCCGGTAAATCTCGAGAACCTCTTCGGGTATGGGTACCCACCGTTCGGTGGTAACCTCCTGCATAATCAGTCCCATGGGAAAAATCGGTGAAAGATCGTCAGGCCCCACCGGTTTTTTGGTCCCGGGATGAAGGGGCGGCTTCGGCAGATTCGGCATATCCGCCATGATGTTATACCATGCGGTTGGAACTTCTTTTTCGGAAAGCAGAATTTTTGTTTCCAAAAATACTCTACTCCTCTCTAATAAGAAAATTTTGTTTGTACTGCGGCACCTCTCTTGTTGTTTTTCTCGTCTCCCCTAATCTCAACTCCTCTCCCTTTCCGCCGCTACTATTTCACTCTGTTACCGGCGGCCATTAAAAAACATATAGAATTATTCTAAGACAAAATACTCCTTTCAGCAAGTATTACCTATCCTATCATGCTCCGGAATACCCGGGCATTCTGTACCGCCTGACCGCGCGGGTGATTATTGAAGGCGATGAAAACCCGGTCGGTTTCACGGGCGACGGCCTGCACGCCTGGAATCCACTCGGTGAGTTCCGCATCACTATAAAGGTAGTCATAACGCTCCCAGGGTTGACCGTGTTTCCACCATTTCGCAGCGTTTCGCCCGTGAAAACGCACGTAACCAAAGGAAGCGGTCCGGACCGCAACCGGTCCGACCAGACCCTTGAGACGGGGCTCGTCCACGCAAACATACGCAAAATTAAGCGACCGGAGGAGTTCCCAGGTGGACTGCTCGACCCAGCCGGAATGCCTGAATTCCACGGCGGCGGGATCGGCCGGAAATGCGTCCCTTATCCGGACCAGGTACTTTTCGTTCTCCGGTATCTTACGGAAGGAGTAAGGGAACTGGAACAACACGGCGCCGAGCTTCCCGGACTCGCGGAGAGGCTGAAGCGCCAGCCTGAACTTTTCGGCGTCGCTGTTAAAACCGTCCCCCCGCCCGTGGGTAAGCGACCCGTGCGCCTTCACGCTGAACACGAAATCTTCCGGCGTTTTTTCGGCGAGCCGGGCAAGGATCCGGGGCGGCGGCATGTAGTAGTACGTTGAGTTGACCTCCGTAAAGAAAAACTCCCGAGCATAGTAGACGAGCATATCGCCTTTGGCGAGCCGAAGCGGGTAAAACGCGCCGCGCCAGTCATCGTAGCTGTAGCCGGAGGTCCCGGTGAAGATTTTCGCGTTCAACGTAAGTCTCCTTTGGGAGAATGTCAATAACATTATCACCCTTCCGCCGTCCGCTTTTCAAGAAATTTTCCTCTCCGGCCGTCCCTGCAATACCGTCCGTGCCACAGAAAAAGAATACGACCGCACCTGCCGGCACGGCCGTATTATCCCGCAATTCACAATTATTTTCTATTCTGACTTTCTAAAAGGTGGGCACAGCCCACCATACAAGGTAACTTCTACTGACTACTGCTTACTTCTTGCCCGGAAACTCCTTACGCAACACATCCCAGAAGCCGGGCGTCTCAAAACCAAGCCGCCAGATCGCTATCCCGGCCAACCGGTGCTTTTTCATAAGATCGATCTTCTGCCGCATGGTAGCGTGGTTTTCAAACCAGATCTCGCGTTGACGGCCGTTGGGCGCCGTGTAAATATAATAAGGCTCCTGGTAGCGGTCGCTCCATTCGACGGTTACTCCGGTGCGGGCGGCGCGCTCCTCTATCTCGCGTGTCGGCCTTGAAAACCCGCCCGGCTCGCCGGTGGGCCAGTCGTATCCGTAAGTGGCTATCCCTAAATAGATTTGGTCCCGGCGGAAACCCAGGTTCTCCGTCTCTTTAATATTCTGCTCCACCCAGCTGAACGGTGCCACGGGTCCGGGAGGTCCGGAATCCTGGTGCCTGTCGTACGTCATCAGCGATACGTAATCGACCAGTCCCGCCAGTGCGCCGTAATCATATATCCCCTCCACCTCTTTCGGCACCTGAACCTTGGGGATCACGGATATCGCAAGGGTTTTCTTCATGGGTTTGAGTTTGTCGCGCAGCCGCTTTACAAAATCCGTAAGCAGGTCCCGGTCCCCGGAGAATTCCCGTCCGTCGTCTTCCGGCAGCAGTTGTATATCCAGGTTCACGCCGTCATAGTTCTCCGCTTTAACCACCGACGCGATGTTGGCGATTACCCTGTCTCTTGTAGCGGGATCCTGCAGAAAGGTATCATCGTTCCTCCCTACGTTGATCAAAGGTGTTATTTTTAGCTTATAGTCCCGGGCTATCCGCAACGCCTCCCGGTTGACTTTCACGTCGAGACTCCCGTCGGGCATGATGCTGTACCACAGGGGAGCGACATCGTCCAGCAGCTTGCCGTGGGTTTTAAGGGAACCGAATGAATCCGTGGGTCCCGGTTGATCCACGTAGAAACCGACGACCTTGGGATGATAAAGAAATGCCGGTTTTCGGGCCGCGTTCATCCCGACGCCGATTACCACGACCAAACCAAGAAACCCTGCCAAAAGGTACAGAAGTTTATTTTTTTCCATCGCGTCCGCCCTCCGCATGCGTGTTGTAGGGATTCAAAACCATAGCCTGTCTTATGCCTTGCCGGTTCACCGGTCTCTTGCAGGTTATTTTCCCCGGAACACGCCGGCGATAACCAAAAAAACGGTCCTTATAGACCGCATTATCTTCCAACCTCCTACCTCTAACCTCTAACCTCTAACTCCTTACCTCTCACCTCCCAATTCCCAACCTCTCACTTCGGCGGCGGGCCCGGACGTTTCACCACCCGCTGAACGATGCCTATTATCCGGTCGTCCGGTCCAAGCAAGATATCGGGGTAATCACGGTTCAGGTTATTGGCGCGCAAAAGGTAACGCCCGTCCTCCCTGACAAGGTGTTTGACGGTTACCTCCTCGCCGCCGAGCAACGCCACCACAGTGCTTCCGTGATCGGCGGAATCGGTCTGTTTCACCCAGACGATATCGCCGGGGTCGATGCCTGCGCCTGCCATGCTGTCGCCCTCAACCGTCAGGGCGTAGTCCACGTCCAGTTCGCGGGGCGCGCCGGTGTATCCGAGCGTTTCCTCTACCGCCAGCAGCGGCTTTCCCGCCCTGATGCCGCCCACGACCGGCACCTTTTTCAGGTCGTACAACGGCAAAGCCCTGAGGGACCAACCCGGAACTTCGCCCGCCATATCCGGGGTGTGTACAGGTTCCATGTTTTGCGGTTTCGATGCTTGATAAAGCCTTTCCCTTTGAGCGATGAGGTTTTGCAGGAAGGCCGCCTCCCGGCCGGATTCGGTAAGCGCCGACCGCGCCCGGTTGTTTCCGCCTCTATCCGCCCGGGAAGACTCCCGCAGCGCTTTACGGCGGCGGTCTTCCGCCGCGGCGAGCCGCCTTTTTAAGTCCCTTGCCGGTGTGGCGGCCAGGGCGACCAATTCGTTAACATCGGTATCAAAAACGTTGGCCAGCACGAGGAGATCGTCCAGGTCCGGCAGGCGTTTACCCTGCTCCCACGATTGGATCGTAGACGGCGCCTTCCCGATTCGCGCCGCCATCTGCCGGTACGACATGCCCCCGGACAGCCGTTTGGACGCCAGGTATTGCCCGAGGGCCGCGCTTCCGGTGTCCTTCCGGTCCGCCACCAATAAAACACCCCCCAAGCAGAGTCCGGAGTCCTATGTCCTGTGTCCTAAGTCCGGAAACAGGGACTATGATTTTCAACTGTTTCTTCCCGTTCCCGGATTAAGGACTAGTGACTTTCGACTCGTGACTTTTTCAAGAATACCTCCCCGGCATTCGCAAAACCTATAATCACCACAACACCCTTTGAGGGTTGACATTAAGTTCACCGGTGGTGTACACTTAATATTGCCGTCATTGAATATCATCTGTACATTTACGGCATACCAATCATAACACATTTACACCATTGGTGTAAATACTAACGGAGGATTTTCGGAAGGTTAAATTTTCAACTCCCGACCCGTGACCCGTGACTTTTTCCTCGGACCAAGAACTTTCGACTAAGGACTGAGGACTTAGGACAGTATACGGTAGTCAGTAGTGTAAGGGATACAGAAGTCAGGGGGGTCAGAACCCGAGACTTGTGACCCGCGACTTTTGTTTCCCGGACTGACGACTTGGGACTTAGAACCGAGGACTTAACTCATGGCTACTTAATTCCGGAGGCTGATTACAGTGGAATCGAAATCTCTTTCGCAGCTCTTACCGTTGGGCGGCGCCACCGACCGTCAGACCCTTGCGGCGGCCTGCCGCGAACTGGCCGATTCCCTTGCCGCGGAACTTAAATCCAAAGGTCTGGTCTATCAAGAGGTATCCCTGGCGGCCGACACGGAGGACGGCGCCGTGAAAACCGCCGGCCGATTCACCCGCTCCCAGGTGCCGGTAAACCTGCGCCTGCATTTGAACCGGATGGCCTCCCGCCTGCGCATTCACGCACCCGTAGAAAGCCTTACGGTTACGGTAGCGGGACTGGCACGGGCCTCGGTTGAGCAACTGAACCTCTTCGACGGCAGGGATCCTTTACGGGAAGAGCGTGTCCACCGGGTGTTAGATGAGATAAACCGCAGCCACGCGTTGACTTCGGCATCTTCGTTTGAAACCGACCGGCGAGAAAGGATGCTCACCTTTTACGACCCTTACCGGCAGGAGGAAAAAGCCGTTGAAGTCACCGGTAGGAAAGCTCAAGGTAAATGAAGAAAACGGCGTGCCCCGGTCCTTTTGCTGGCGCGGCGGGTCTTATTCCATCCGAACGGTACTTGAAGCCTGGAAAGACACCGGCCGGTGGTGGAAGGATGAGGCGCCCAAGTTTTTCTTCCGGGTCGAAACTACCGGCGGCGGCCTCTGGGAGATTTACCTGGATACCGCCCGGTACGAATGGCATCTTTACAAGGTCTACGATTGATAGTCCCGAGTCCCGAGTCCCGAGTCCCGAGTCCCGAGTCCCGAGTCCCGAGTCCCGAGTCCCGAGTCCCGAGTCCCGAGTCCCGAGTCCCGAGTCCCGAGTCAAAAAACAAACCAGCTATTTTCATAGACCCGCGACCCCTGACTCCTGACTCGTGACTGAGGACTAAGGACTGAGGACTTGAGTCGCAACCCGTATCTCGCCTTCTTGTTTGTCGCTCCTAATCCCGGACTAAGGACTTATGACCGAGGACCGCGGACTCGATTCCCGTAACTCGTGACTCTTGACTTAGGACTAACGACTGAGGACTTAGGACTGGAAACATATGACTCTTCAACCGCCCTTTGTTCACCTCCACGTCCACTCCCCCTTCTCCTTCCTCGACGGCGCATGCGCCATCGAGGAGATGACGGCACGCGCCGCGGACCTGTCTATGCCGGCGCTGGCCCTTACCGACCACAATAACGTCAGCGCGGCGGTACGCTTCGCCCGGGCGGCGAAAAAGGCCGGCATCAAACCGATCCAGGGGGCGGAAGTGACCGCCGCCGGCGGCTTCCACCTGACCCTCCTCGCCCAGGACGCGCGGGGTTACGCCAACCTCTGCCGGCTGCTCACCCGCGCCCACCTGAACAACCCCCGCGGCAAACCCCGGTGCGCCTGGCGCGACTTTGAGGAACACCATCACGGTCTGATCGCCCTCTCCGGCTGCCGGCGTGGTGAGATCGCCTCGCTGATCCTCGGCCGGAGATACGAGGAGGCGAAGCAGGCCGCGCTGCGCTGTTTGGCCCTGTGGGGGAAGCGGTTTTATCTGGAACTGCAGGACACCCTGCTGCCCGGCAACCGCCTTTTGAACAAATGTCTCCTGGAACTGGGGCAAGCCCTGAAGATTCCGGCGGTCGCCACCAACAACGCGCATTACGCGCGCCCGGAAGACTTCCCGGTACACGACATCCTCACTTGCGTGCGCCTGGGGATTTCCGTCGAGGAGGTCCACCCGGAACGGCCCTTGAACGACGAAAACCACCTCAAAGACACAGAAGCGATGCGCGCCCTCTTCCGGCGGTGCCCGGAGGCGGTGGCGAACACCGCGGTGATCGCCGAAATGTGCGGGCCGGTGCTGCCGGACGAAAACCGCTATCCGAAGTTTCCCTTACCCGAAGGCGGATCACCGGACGCCTTCCTGCGCAGCCTGGTCTACCAGGGCGCGGACGAGCGCTACCGGCGAATCACCCCGGCCGTCCGGGAAAGGCTTGAGAAGGAAATGGGCATAATCGCCGCACTCGGTTACGCCGACTATTTCCTCGTCGTCTGGGACGTGATTAATTTCGCCCGTTCCAGGAAGATCCGCTGCGCGGGGCGCGGCTCGGCCGGCGCCAGCGCCGTCGCCTACTGCCTCTACCTCACGGAAGTCGACCCCATAGGACGCGACCTGATTTTTGAACGCTTTCTCAGCCTCGAACGGGCGGAAAAGCCGGATATCGACATCGACTTCGACTCCCGCCACCGGGATACGGTATCGCAGTACGTCTACCGAAAGTACGGGGAGGAAAATGTGGCCGCCGTGGCCACCTACACCACCTACCTGGCCCGGTCCGCCGTGCGCGACATCGGCAAGGTGCTGGGCTGCGACGCGAAAGAAATTGATACCCTCGCCAAGAGCCTGCCCCCGATCAAAGCGGACCGGATTTCCGACGCCCTGGAGCGCTTTCCCGAGCTGCGGCGCGGTCCCTGGAAACAGGAGCGTTACCGGCGGCTTCTGGAGTTTTGCGCCCGCGTCGCCGGCTTCCCCCGGTTTTTCGGCACCCACGTGGGGGGCCTGATCGTCACCGGCAGCCCGGTAACCGAGGTGACGCCGCTGCAGATGGCGGCCAAGGGGGTGCGCATCGCCCAGTTCGACCGGGACGATGTCGAAGATTTGAACCTGGTAAAACTCGACCTGCTTTCCCTCAAGGCGCTGGGCGTGCTCGAAGACGCCGCCGGGGCGATTTCCGCCGAACGGCCCGGTTTCAGTTTCGCGGAACTGCCCCTGACCGATAAGGACACTTACCGCCTCCTCAACCGCGGTGAAACCGTGGGGGTTTTTCAGCTTGAGAGCCCCGCGCAGCGGGCGCTGCAGGCCAGGCTTAAAGCCGATAACATCGAGGACGTGGTGGCCAGCATGGCCCTCATCCGGCCCGGCCCCATCAAAGGGAACATGGTGGACCCCTTTGTGGCCCGCCGCCAGGGCGTGGAACCGGTGGCGTATCCCCACCCGAAACTGGCCCGCATCCTTGAGAAAACATACGGGGTGGTCCTTTTTCAGGAGCAGGTGATCGCCATCGCCACCGAACTCGCCGGCTTCACCCCGGGCGAGGCCGACAGGCTGCGGCGCCTGATGACCCACACCCGCTCCCACCGGGAGATGCAGTCCGTAGGCGAGGAGTTCGTCCGCCGGGCGGTGGAAAAAGGCGTAGACGAGAAAAAGGCCCGCGGCGTTTTCGAATCCCTGGAAGGTTACGCCAGCTACGGCTTCTGCGAGGCCCACGCGGCGGCGTTCGCCACGACCGCCTACTGGACGGCGTACCTTTCAGCCCACCACCCGGTCCACTTCTTCACCGCCCTTTTAAACAACCAGCCCATGGGCTTTTATTCCTCGGCCACGCTGGTGAACGAGGCCCGCGCCAGGGGCCTGAAATTCCTGCCTCCCGATATCAACATCAGCGGCGAGAAATTCGCGGTCGAAAACGGGAGCATCAGGATCCCCCTCAGCCGGGTGAAGAACATGAACCGGACCGCCCTGAACGCCGTAATCCAGGCGCGCGCCCGGGAACCCTTCGTCTCGCTCGCGGATTTTTACCGCCGCACCCGGGTGGACCGGGACATCCTTCAAAACCTGGTCCTCTGCGGCGCGTGTGACTCCCTGCATCCGAACCGGCGGGAACTGCTGGCCTGCCTGCCCGCGGTCGTTTCGGCCCCGTCCCGGCAGCAAACGCTGAATCCCGAGTCCCCCGTCGACCTTACCGACTTCTCGCCCGTGGAAAAGTACGGGCTGGAGTTCCAGGTCCTCGGGCTTGAGGTGGACCGGCACTACATGAGCTTCCGGCGGAGCCAACTGCGGAAGGAGGGCTATCTTACGAGCGACCGGCTGCGCCGCCTCCCCGGCGGGACGTGGGTAAAGGCCGCAGGCCTGCCCCTGAGGCCGCACCGCCCTCCCACGAGGAGCGGGAGGATCGTCGTCTTCCTTTCCCTTGAGGACGAAACCGGCATGACCGATACTACCGTTTTTGAGGACGTCTACCAGCGGTACGGCCACCTCATTTTCGGACCGGAACCCGGCCCTTTGAAAGTTACCGGTGTCCTGCACCGCCGGGGTGACGGGGTCAGCATCACCGCAAAAAAAATAGAGCCGTTAACCCCGCTCCAGATCGACACACCGTTCTTAGAAGAGTGTTAGCAAAACACGAGTCGCGAATCGAGTCCTCAGTCACGAGTCACGGGTCACCCTTCTACATTCTATATTCTACATTCTATATTCTACATTCTATATTCTACATTCTACCTTATGACTACTGTCTTCTACCTTCTTCTATCTTCTACCCACTGCCTTCTGCCTTCCGCCTTCTATATTCTATATTCTATATTCTGCCTATTGACTACCGCCTACTGCCGGCCGGCCCTCGCTTTTACCCGCCCGCACCGCAAACCACAAGTAAATCAACGCCAGAATGTAATACACCACGCCCGGATGGGGGAAACCCGGCGAGACTATTTTCTGCGCCGTCTGGAAGAGCGTAGGTACGGTCAGGGCGTAGACGGAAATCCTGATCCCCCTGCCGTAATCCAGACCGGCGCCCTGCACCGCCGAAATCAACAGGCTGAAAAGACCCAGGACAACAGCGCCGAGAAGTTTGGCGACAATCATGTAAATAAGCCCGAATATAATGATAAACACGCTGAAAAACTTAAGATTGGGCAGCCATTGCTCCACATCGGCCTTTGTAATTTTAAAGCCCTTTAGTTCGGAGAAGTTCATCTCCTGCGTTTCGATGCGGTTTTTCTTGTTTACTACCTGGGTCCTTGATACAAAGACCCCTTGCTCGTATTTATCGAGCACACTCCTGTCCGTCCGGCCCGTGGTATCGATGATTATCATTCCGTCCTCGTCCCCGCCGTCTATGGTTATCGGCATGTCTGCGTCGACCGTCAGCTCCCCGTTTTGTAAAACAAAATCGGGACACGAACGGTTGAAAGTTCCCACCATCTCGCTTATGCCTGTGTTTAATCGAATGACCGTATAGACCAAAAACACGGTCCCGAACAAAAGGGTCATCAACACCAGATAACCGAACGCCTTGTCAAAAGGCTCCCGCGCAAACCGCGGGTATGCATCAAAGTTAAAGATGCTCTCCTTTATCCGGGTAAAAAAACCCATTTGCCTAAATCCCCCTTCGCCCTCGATACAAGATGCGACCTTTTATAAAGATAAGTTTTTCGCCGCCGCGGAACCGTTTCCTTTTTCGAAAAGACTAATTCCGCCCGCCGGGCGCTTTCCACCCCCGGTCTCTAAATTCCAAGGATAACAGACATTATAATAATGATTCGATCGATGGGAGAGATAAGATGGAACGTTTGAAACCCCTGCTTGTTTATCTCGCTGCGTCGTTTGTGTTGCTGAGCACCGGTTTCGTCGTCAACCGGAGCGTAGAGGGTTACTCCGTTACGTACCAGAAGCCGTACGCTTTATTGAAAAACGAGCTTCTTTACGCCAGGGTGAACGTCATCGGAAACGGGGTGAAGACGACGGAGGTGCTGATTACGGACAAGGAACGGCTTCTTGCCGTCGTAAAGGGGTTCGACGCGCTGATTGTCGCCAAGGACGGCGTTTTCCGTTCGTCGCTGGGCAGCGTCGAACAAAGTTATGTCGTCTCCGTGTGGCGGAAAACGGGCTCGGTGAGCTACGTGGTCCTGAAGTTCGAAAACGGCTACTACTATCAGGAGAGACGGGGCACACCGCTGCAAAAAATGCCGCCCGGCCTTGTTAAAGCATTGGGGCTGAACTAAGGTCCCCTTTTTTGGCGCGTTTTCTCCCAATCCACCTCCAGCGCTTCGTTTAAAACCACCCCGTAACTCTCTAACGCCGCGTCCCTGGATACCAGCCCGTTTTTCACGTCCCGGCGCACCGCTTCGGGCCGCCTCGTCCAGGGGCTGCCGAACCCGCCTCCCCCGGCCGTTTCAAGTATAATCGTCGCACCCTTCGGCAATTCCCGCGTAAACTTGCCGGGCGCCTCCTCGGCCGCGCCGCCGGGCATTCTTATGGAGCAGCGGGAGCTCTTTCCCGGATTACCGCCCTCCAGCCCCCAGGGCTTCACGTCGTTTCTCTCGGTGCTGACGGAAACGGCGGCGTCCTCCAACAGTGTGATCCCTCGCACCAGCCCGGCCCCGCCCCTGAATTCACCTGGCCCGCCGGAATCGCGCACCAGACCGTACCTTTCCACCAGCAGGGGATAGTTCATTTCGATAACCTCCACCGGCGTGTTGCGGGTGTTCGTCATGTTGACGTGCACCCCGTCCATGCCGTCCTGGTCCAGTTTGGCCCCCTGACCGCCCCCGTATGTCTCCACGTAAGAGTAATACCGTCCCCGGGCGTCCCTGCCCCCGATGGTGAAGTTGCTCATGCTGCCGGTTCCCGCGGCCGTTACCCTGCCGGGGGCCGCCTGCGACAGAGCCCCCAGTATCACGTCGGCGATCCTCTGGGCGGTATTGATGTTGGCATGGGCCACCGGCGCCGGAAAAGCCGGGTTCACCAGAGAGCCTTGCGGGGTTATCACTTCCACCACACGGGCGATGCCCTCGCTGGACGGCAGGTCCGGGTCGGCGACAGCTTTAACGGCAAAATAAACGCAGGCCAGGGTGACGCCGCGGGTGGCGTTTACGGGGCCCCTCACCTGCGGGCTGGTACCCGTAAAATCCACCCTGACCCCCTTCTCGGAGACTTCAACCCCGGCCGCAATCTTGATTTGATCCGGCGTGATGCCGTCGCCCTCCAAAAAATCCGAAAAGCTGTACAAACCCCTGGGTATTTCCCTTAAAGCCGCGCGGAACCGCCGTTCCGCATAATTAATTATCTCTTCCATGTAAAACCGCAGCATGTTGGTACCCCATTTCTCGGCCAGTTCCATAATCCTACTCCCGCCCGCCTCGTTGGCCGAAAGCTGGGCCTGGATATCGCTGTAAAACTCGTCGGCCGTCCGTACGTTACAGGCCAGCAACCTTAGAAGGTCTGTATTCAACCGCCCGCGGCTGCTGATTTTAACCGGGGGAATCCTTATGCCCTCCTGAAAGATTTCCGTAGCCGCGGTGGACATGCTTCCCGGCGCCATACCGCCGATATCAACGTGGTGCGCCAGGTTGGCGGCTATTGCCACCGGTGCGCCTCCCGTGAAAACCGGGGTAATGATGCAGACGTCCGGCAGGTGGGAGCCGCTGATATACGGATCGTTGATGATAACGGCGTCCCCCGGTTCGAGTTTTTCCAAAGGGTAATACTCCAGGACCTTTTTTACCACCGCCGGCATCAGTCCCAGGTGCAGAGGGATGTGTTCGGCCTGAGCAACCAGTTCTCCCGCCGGTGTGTAAACCGCGGTGGAGCAGTCCCGCCTGTCCTTGATGTTAGGCGAAAGCGCGGTGCGGGTAAGCGTAACGCCCATCTCCTCCGCCGCGGACTGAAGAGCGTTCCGCAAAACCTCCAAGGTAACCGGATCTGTGTTCATTACTGCACCACCGTTTCGATGATTATGTTGCCCCAGGGGTCGCAGGACGCCCGTCCGCCGTGCTGGATCAGCGTAGTGGAATCAGCCTGGGAAACGACGGCCGGCCCCTCCGCCGTCCAGTCCGGACCGATCTGCCGTCTGTCGTACACCGGCACCATTTGCCACGCTCCCGATAAGTAAACCCGCCTGCTCCCACAGGCTTTTTCCACCCCGTCTTTCCCCAGGGTTCCGGTCTGCACTCCCGGCAGTATGCCCGTGGCGGCCAGACGCAGCGTAACCGCCTCCAGGGTTGCACCGTCGCGCCGGTAACCGTAATACGAACGGTGCAGTTTGTGGAAACCTTCCACCAGCGCCTCAACCCCCGCTTCGTCCGGAGGTCCGTCCGGAACCGGGAGGGACAGCTCATATGACTGTCCCTTGTAACGAAGGTCCACCCAACTGTCGAACCTCATCTCTTCCGCGCCGAACCCCTCCCGCGCCAGATCTTGACGCCCCCGTTCCACCATTTGCCCCAGAAGGTTCTTTACAACCGCATACGCTTCGAGGTTCATGTCCGTCACGTAGGTCTGCGAATAATCCCGGCGCACGTCCGCGGATAGCATCCCCCAGGCGGACGTCACGCCCGGAAAAGGAGGGATCAGTACGCGTGGGACGCCCAGTTCCCGCGCCAGTTCCATGGCATGCAGCGGCCCCGCGCCGCCGAAAGCCGCCAGGGTGAATTCCCGCGGATCAAAGCCCTTTTCTACGGACACCACCCGCATCGCCCGGACCATGCCGGCGTTGACCACCCGGATGATGCCCTCGGCGGCCTGTTCCGGCGCAAGCCCGAGTCGTCCCGCGATCCTCTCTTTTATGCTCCCCGCCGCAAGTTGCGGCAGAAGCTCCCCGCCGGCCGCAAACCCCGCCGGGTCTAACCTGCCCAACAGAAGGTTCGCGTCCGTCACCGTAGGCTCGGCGCCGCCGCGGCCGTAGCAGGCCGGCCCCGGTACGGCGCCCGCGCTTTCCGGGCCGACCCTCAGGGCGCCGCCGGCGTCCACCCAGGCGATGCTTCCCCCGCCGGCGCCGATCGTATGGATATCCAGCATCGGCAGCCGCAGCGGGCAGCCGCCGATCACTCCTTCCGTGGAAAACCGGGGTTCGCCCTTGTGGATAAGGCTGATATCCATACTCGTCCCGCCCATATCCGCGGTTATCAGATTTTTATACCCGGTAAGCTCCGCCAGGCGCAGCCCCGCCATAACACCGCCCGCAGGCCCGCTCAAAACCGTCCGGGCGCTCTGTTCCCGCGCCTTTTTTGTGGTGATCACACCGCCGTTGGACTGCATTATGTAAAGCTTGCTTCCGAAACCTCTGGAACCGAGCGCCGCTTCCAGCCTTCCGATGTAACCGTCGATCAGCGGCCGCACCGCCGCGTTGATGACCGTGGTGCTGGTCCTTTCGTATTCCCTGAACTCGGGAACCAACTCCGAAGAAACTGTTACGGACAGGTGGGGCAGGACCTGCTCCAATACCTTTTTGAGCATTATCTCGTGGGCGGATTTGATGTAGGCGTGGAGCAGACAAACCGCTACCGACTCGGCGCCGCTGTTCTTAATATTTCCGGCGACCGTCTCCATCTCGGCGGCTTGCGGCTTGAGTCTGACTGAACCGTCGGCCGTAATGCGCTCGTCGATCTCAAAAACCATTTCCCGGGATACCGGCGGATCGGGCTTCAGCGCCCTGAAGTCGTATAGATGTGGGCGGTTCTGCCGCCCGATAAAAACGATATCTTTAAACCCCCTGGTGGTTATCAGCGCCACGCGCGCTCCCTTTCGTTCCAAAACGGCGTTGGTCGCAACCGTGGTGCCGTGCAAAAGCAGGTCAATCCGCCCGGGGAGAATGCCCTTTTCCCGCACAATCCTGTCGATCCCCTCCAGCACCGCCCGGGAAGGGTCGTAGGGTGTTGATGGCTCCTTCGTTACATACAGCTCGCCGTCTTCCCCCAGCAGGCAGAAATCCGTAAATGTTCCCCCGGTGTCAACCGCCAGCCTGTACCCTTTCATGGACAATTCCTTTCAAAAATCAGTCAGCTTCACGCTGTCGTATAATTCAGATTTTCGCCGATAATCGCTCACTTCCTTGGTCGTTTTCAATTAAAAAGTCTTCAACCGCAAAAAGAAGCGGGGCCTCTCGGCCCCGCCCCAACTGAACATATGTGTTAGTTACGCTTATTCCTTGTGGATGACAATACTTCCGCCGCCTAAGGCGGTTACCGGGTCCGCCGTCTCGCTATCCCCGATTTGATTGTCGTACACAACGGCATCGCTGTTGTTCTTGTCCCATATCTTGATCCGGAACTTATCCGCCCCGCCGCCGCCGTTAATCTGCCCGTCAACGGCCGTAAGCATAAAACCGTAGTTCCCGGCGCCGTTAATCGTGCCCGTACCCTTGTATTGCGCTTTAGCCCCGGCAATTACGAGCCAATCGTAGCTGTCGCTGTGGAAGTTCAAATCGGCAACCTTGAACTGGAACTCCGTCTGGCCGGTGGGCACGATGGCGCCCTTCTGATATTTGGAGACGAACCCAAAGCTGGCTTTACCCGTCAGAGCCGGGTCGCTCGCATAAGCGCCCTCCGGCGAGTTGATCCAGCCGCCGCCGGTAACGTAACCCGAGCTTGGGTCATAAACCACGATATAATTATAGGAGCACTGTCCGGTATTACCGCCCGGGTCGGTAACCGTGACCCCCACGGTATAAACGCCGGCCGAGGTATAGGCATGGCTGCCGCTCACCGATCCGGACCCATACACTTCACTGACAATGCCCGCCGAGGCGGTGCCGTCACCCCAATCCCAGGCCGCCGTGTGCGCATCACTATCCGGGTCCGTAAAGTTTGCGCCGGCCTGGATTTCCGTGTTGACCAGCACCGGATCGATCGGGGCCATGATCGGTCCAACACTCGGCGGCGTGGTATCCATGGCCGCTGCCGCCTGCCGGATAACCTCCTCAAAAGTGGATGCTTGTCCTTCATATAACCCTTTAATGATGTTGGCAAAGAAACAATTATCGGTTGAAGCCGGCTGCATGGTCTCGCGCTCGATTACGTTCTCAAGCGCCTGCCTGAAGAGGTTCTCATCCACAAGTTCTACCGTATAGGTGATGGTCTGGTCCCCGGTAAGATACGGGTTGGGATCATAAACATCCTCAGTCACCCGCAGGGCGCCAAGTTGCTCTGCTTCTTCCGCCACGTTGGCGAAGAAATAGTAGTAAGGATCATTCGCAGCGTCTTGATCATTTTCAGAGTTTTGTTCATTTGCAGAATTTTGATCATCTGAAACGCTGCCTGCGCTTAGGCTCAGCGTTTCCGGATCATAACGCCATATATTATCAAGAAAATTTGTTACCTCCATAACCGAACGATTAAATCCATATCCGGTATATATGCTGTCATCATCAAAATCACCATAATAATTAATTAGTTGTGATTTTAGGTATGAGGGTAAATCCTCGATTGTATTCTCAATTGTTGCAATCGTTCTCGCATAAACACTACCCCACCACCTGGCCTGAAGACAGGAAATGACTTTTTGCGGTGGATAATTTTGAGGTAATTCATCGTTATCAAATTTGCCACTATTGTAAAAATCTATTGCCGTTTCGTGTATCAATGCAGGGTTAAAACTTAAGGTGATAGAGCGTGAATCCTCGTGTTCAGAGAACATTATGCAATCCACCCCAAACTCTGCCACCCCGTGTTCCACCTTTTTTATCTTATTCTTCAACCAATCGGGGATGTTAGGAAGTCTTTTTATTTCGCAATAGCCGAACTTTGGGTAATGACCGATCTTATCGGCTAACTGGTGGCTTGTCCAGCCGTAAGCCCTTATAACATTAGGATAGTTGAATCTGGGAGAAAAGAAGCCGCCGCCTCTATTTTCAGCTCTACGTATCATCCAGCTTCCAAAAAGGGGGTCCCCGTTATCGGGATCAGGATATAGGTTATGAACATACTCAAAACTCCTGTCCCCGGTTAGAAGCGTTCTATTGGCAATTATATCCGGAGCGGTCCCGGCGTCCATAAAGGTTTTTAAATACGAATCCGTAAAGGGATACTCAAAGGTCCGATTATAAGCCTGCTTATTTATAATAGAATGGGTAAGCGGACCCCAGGCAAAGGCATTCAAGGGACAGATTAGAATAAGCATCAGTAAAATCGGTACGATCAGTTTTATTTGCCTCATCGAAATTTCGCCTCCTAAACATTTTAGTAAGAGGTAGTACCCCCTGTTTGCAGCTCGACGACTTGCCAACCGTCATTAATAAGCACTACATTCCGTACATAGTACCCATAATATAGGGCCCCCAGAAACGAATCGTCGGCTGCACCAAACTCAAGTTTTTCAATTTGTACTGGCTCGCCAGTAAAATGGGAATAAACATATGTTTTCTCCTGGCCTTTTAAACCGAACTGGATGTTCTTTGCCTTATCAAAAGGGACTCTGCTGTCATTAATGTAATATGGGTTAAGCCATAGGTTTATGTCCCTGTTCGACTTAACCATTCTACCGCCTTTATCGATCAGCACCCCTGAAAGCGTAATCTCTTCCGAAAGGTTCGGAATCCGTATTTCAAGCATCTTGCCGTAAGGAGTATTAACAGTTCTCTTGGAATAATCAACCTGCTTCCCTGCCTGTCGATCAACCTTTATTTCATCTATTAGTTCGCTCATCAACCTGCCGTTGATGTAAGGTGCAGGGACCCTAAGAACCACATCCTTGGCCCCGAAGCTTTCCAATTTGATTCTATAGCCTACTCTGTCCTCAATTTTCGAATGTCTATACAAACCCCATGCCCCGATAAGGACAATTGGGAAAACGACAATAAAAATACTCGCACCTATAAGAATCTTACTTAGACGTGTCATCTTGGCCTCAACCATCCATATGCCATTTTACTGTCACCCAACGGGAAACCTCGCCCAATAGCGGCGAATCGGCGGAAGGCCCGCTCCGCGCCCGGATAAACATCGTGTACGAGCCTTCGTACACAATCTGGTGGTTTGGCGCGTACCGGTCGCCGGCCCAGGTGAACGCCTCCGGCGTACCGGCGGCTGCCATTCTTGGGAGCAGAGATGTTATCAATTCCCCGCCGGCCCCGACTATATCAATAGTAACATAAGCCGCTTCGGATGTTGTTACCATAACCGTGCATTTCGATAGATCTTCTCCCTCGTAGTCGCCGGAGGGGTCAAATTCCCTCTTGTCCAGCGCCGCGCTTGAGATAACGCCTTGCTGACAAGTTTGGGCGTACCTGACCTCGTTTCTCAGGAGCTCCGGACCGTTAACGTACCAATTGTAGGTGCCCCAGTCGCCGTAGCCCCATTCCACCGTCTGCATGGTGGCAAGCACCCTGCCGTTTCCATAAGGATACTCGATGTAAGTAGGTTGCGGGAGTCCCGCATAGTTCGTGGAGACAATTACTTTGCCGCCCGCGGGCAAGGTTGGGAAAAATCCGTGCGTGGAGTAGTTCCAGTCGCTGAGCGCAGAGTCGGTTAAGCCCTCCACCACGGGGTGGCTCGGGTCCTCAATGTGGAGGTTTTGGAACAGCGTATACACGCCGGAATGAGGAATATTGCCGGGTAGAATCGTAATGTAGTACCAGTAGCCATCGTTCCATCCTAAGTCGCAGCAATGAGCGATTAAGAGTCCGCCGTTTTCCACGTAAGCCGATATTTTACCCAAGTTATTATAGATATTATAGTAATAAGACGTTGGCTGATCCGAGGCGTACATGACTAACCGATACGGGCTCAAATCCCATCCACCCAGTTGAGATGAGTTTATCCGGTCATAAGTTATGCCGAATTCCTGCAAAACCTGTTCGTTGGAGTTTCGGTCCCATGGATAGTAATCTTGAATCAGCAGTGCCGTTGCCGTCTGATCAGCTAAAATACTTACTTCACCGTTCAGGGTTGATTGATGCGTTTCAGGTGGAGAGGCAACCGGCATATAATCCGCCGGAGGCGTTGTAGTAGCGGCAGGTTCCTGGGTTACGGGCGCCTTATCGACGGCAGGCTCGGCGGCGGCGTTTTCCGCGCATACGACCCAAATCATTAAAATCATAATAATAAAACAGATAAAACTTCGTTTTCGCATTGAGTCTCCTCCTTTACCGGTTAGTTACCTAAGGGTGGCCTTTTTCGTTAGAACTCACCCCCCTTTCTCCATGATATATTTAGTTCCCCTTAAACCCCGAGTAATCAGAATCATCCTAAGGTCATCAACTAATCAGCCGCTTCTGTATTGCATAGATTGCTAAATAATGTTATATTTATACATGGTTTGCTCCCATTTTACCGGCGAATAAACCAAGCTGTCAATAAAAATTGTAGCAAAAAGAACCATTACCCATTGAACATAAAAATAATAAGCACCCAACGAGTTGTTTTAGCGCCTTCGCGCTTATTGAGACATTATCCTCTTATTCTCTATTTTAACGTCGGATCTTGGATGTCGGATGTGTTTTAAGGCAGGCGGGGAAGGATTTCGGGACCGTTTTTTTGGTGATTTGTCAAAGCTTTCATAAAAACTCTAATCTTCTTGGGCTTCTTTTCTACACGGTCCTATCGTTTTTACAATTTTGTTTATATTCAACATCAGGGACGCGTCATGGAGAACAAAATAATAATCATTTCTCCGGACGATAAGGGTATTATAAGCGGATTTCTTTCCTTTGGGGTTCCCGGTCTTGGCCAGGCTTTTTGCGGGGAGTATAAACGGGCAAGAGCTTATATGGTTATTTCTGTTTGTTTGTTTGTTTATTGCCTTTGGGTTGTCTTTGCGATTCAGCGGTGCAGCGAACGAGTCCTACAATTACAGTGAGGGGGTGAGTAAATTTTTTATAAAGTACTGGTGGTACCTTGCCCCAGGTGTTCTATTCAACCTTTATATTGTCGGAGAAGCGTTTGTTATGGGCAAGAAAAGCGGAACGCAGGCAAAGTGATTAATAGAACTACCCATGTCGCCATCTCTTGTAACAACGTTCACCCCTTCCGGAGGCACATTAAGAACCTTTATCTTCAGGACCCAGTTTCCCGGTTCCGGGTTATCCACAATATAAAAAGCATAAGTGGAAGCTTTTCGGAAATCATAATCGTGGTCCGGACATCCCGGAGTAAGTTCATAGCCGTCCGGGTGAACAAGGGTTAGGCCAAAATCGCCGCCGCGCCAATTAATGCCTAAGGCGGCCTGCAGTACCCCACGCGGCATTTCAAGAGATTTTTTGACCGTTTGTCCGGAAGCGACAAAAACCTTTTCCCCATCGCCGCTTAAGGGTGTTTCCCCGCTGATCGCTCGAGATAGTTCCGCATAGGCATACACCGGTAAAACAACTGATTGACAGATTACCAATATCGTGATTATCACCCGTTTAATCATAAGTCTCATCTCCTCTTTTGCAGTTCCGCTTTTTTACCAAAAATTCGTCTTGTAAGGCGACCGATTAAAATTATAAACTAATTAAAATTACCAAAATAATACCTCTACATTATAAATACAGCAGTTTTTCAAAAAGTGAACCAGACTTTCGCAGTATTACTTCGCCTAATTCGGCTGATCGCCGCCACCGGCAGCGCATATCGTATCGGAGACAGGCTCTTTTTATTATAGCCTCCCGTCTTGCGTTTGTCTCAGCGTAAAAGAACCGTTGCACCATGATATTAATTCTGAACGTAAGCATAAACTAAAACCGATCGGCGCCCGCTCTATTCATCATTCCGCATTCATTATTCATTATTTTCGAGATAAGGAGGCTTCAATCATGAAAGAAAACTCCATAGAACTATTGAAAGCTCTTACCGAAACTCCCGGGGTGTCCGGTTTCGAATCCCCTGTGCGCAAGGTGCTGGCGGAGCGTTTGACCCCCTTCGCCTCCGAAATCTCGGTTGACGGACTGGGGAGCCTTATCGCCGTTAAAAAGGGTGTCAGCGCCGAACCGAGGATCATGGTCGCCGCGCACATGGATGAAGTGGGATTCATGGTCACCCAGATCACCGATGAAGGGTTTGTCAAGTTCCAGACGCTCGGGGGGTGGTGGGAGCAGGTCCTCCTTGCCCAGAGGGTGGATATCCTGACTTCGGGCGGCAGCGTTCCGGGGGTTATCGGGGCGAAATCGCCGCATATTCTTTCCCCCGAAGACCGGAAACAGCCTGTGAAAATGAAGTCGATGTTCATCGACGTAGGGGCCACCGGCAGGGAGGAGGCGGCACGGACGGGGGTGAAACCGGGCGACCCCGTTATTCCTTACAGTCCTTTTACCGTCTGCAGGAACGCACGGACCCTCATGGCCAAAGCGCTTGACGACCGCTCCGGGTGCGCCATGGTGGTGGAACTCTTCCAGCGTTTGAACCCGTGCGAGCTTCCCGGCACCGTTTTCGGTGTCATGACCGTCCAGGAGGAAGTCGGTTTGCGCGGCGCCGTCACAAGCGCCGAAGCCGTTAATCCGGACGTGGCCGTCGTCGCCGACGTCACGGTCGCCACCGATACCCCGGGGATAACCGCCGACGACGTCCCGGTTAAAATGTACCTCGGCAAGGGGCCGGCAATCGGGTTTTACGACAACACCATGATCCCGCACATACCCTTCCGGGATTTTGTCATAAAAACCGCCGAGGAAAACAACATACCTTACCAGATCGAGGTTATGGCGGGCGGCGGCACGGACGCGGGAAGGATCCACATTCACCGGCGCGGTGTTCCCTCCATCGTGATCGGGATCCCCGTGCGCTACATCCACGATCACACCGGTATCGCCCATATCGACGACTACGAAAACGCCGTAAAGCTGATTACGTCCGTGGTGAAAGGCCTGAACGCGGAAACCCTGAACAGTTTACGGTACCATATTTGACCCCGTCCCCGCCGAATCCGGACAAGCCGGAACCACCCGGCACTCAACAGGTGTTTTGCACAACTCCCCTGAATAATAGTTGATGAATCCTGCTCGTGAAGCGGATATGTCCGTACACAACCTGCTCATACTAATCACGCGGGAAAAATGACAACCAGGGGAGGCCGGATTCGTGATAGACGACCACACGCGAATGCAGGCTAACGATGAGGTAGCCTTATTGAGCGCCATCGCGCAGACCGAGTTGACGGCCAAAAAAGCGGAATTATATCAGGGACTGGCCCAGGAAGAAGAGGTAAGGAAGTTCTTCCAAGTGCGCGCGGCGATGATGAAAAAAGTAACCAACGACCTGAGGAAGATGTTAGATAAAATCGGGGGCGGCTGATTTGTACGATCTCGACATGCTGTTTGATTACTACACATGCGTCAACCTTGCCGCGGGAGGGTACGCCACGGTATCTTCCCGGATCAAAAACAACGACCTGGAAAAGGCTTTCCGAAAACTGGCCGGGGACGCTTTGCAGGAAAGCAAAGCGGCGGCGGAAATGGTGCTGAAATTCGGCGGGAAGGTTTTATACTGAGCCAAGCTCGTTGTACGGCCGAAATACTCCCGTGGTGAGCCCCCTTTTTACCAATTGCCCAATGTGCCGGCCACGGCGAATTGCGCCCAAAGCCCTCCCGCAGCCCCTAACGCGTCCAGCCCTGAGGAACACCAAACATTCGATCCTAATATAATTTATAAAAAAACGAAGCGGGTGTGAAAAAGGTGGAAACTCGCCAGATCGTCCCCACCGACATCCCTTACAGCTACGACGTACTGGAAAGCAACGTCTGGGCGCTCAAAGGTACGTATCCTTTCATCGAGGTGGGCTCTGCCGGAAGCAGCGTCCTCGGAAAAATCCTTTATTACGTGCGGTTGGGGTACGGCCCCAAACAGGTTTTCTACAACGGGGCACACCACGCCCTCGAATGGATTACCTCGCCGCTCTTGATGAAGTTCGTCGAAAATTACGCCGCCGCCTACGCCGTCGGCGGGAGCATTAAAGGCTACAGCATCCCGTACATCTGGGACCAGGCAAGCATCTTCATCGTCCCCATGGTCAACCCGGACGGGGTGGACCTTGTGATCAACGGTTTAAGCACCGACAACCCGTTCTACCAGGATCTGCTGCGTTGGAACAACACCGGCCTGCCGTTCTCGGAGGTCTGGGAAGCCAACATCAGGGGAGTCGACCTGAACTTAAACTACCCCGCCGGCTGGGAAGAAGCGAAGGCGCTTGAAACGCAGTTCGGTGTCACCGGTCCCGCGCCGACCGGATACGGCGGCCCCGCACCGCTCTCCGAACCCGAGTCGAGCGCTATGGTCGACTTTACCCGCCGGCACGACTTCCGGCTCGTCATCGCTTACCATTCCCAGGGGAGGGTTATTTACTGGCGGTTCCAGAACCTTGCCCCTCCCGAGTCGCTCCAGATCGCGCAACAGTTCGCGAACATCAGCGGATACGCCGTTTCCGAGCCCGGTTTGGCGGAGGCCTATGCCGGTTACAAAGACTGGTTCATCCAGGAATACCGGCGGCCGGGATTCACCATCGAAGTCGGCTCGGGTAAAAATCCGCTGCCCATCTCCCAGCTTCCCGGAATTTACGAAGAGAACGAGGAGATTATGCTCCTGGCGCCGCTACTGTAATGTAACGGAACAGACCCTCACCCGGACACAAACCGGAACCAAATATCTGTATTGATCTACCCCTCTTCGGCCGGCGTCCTTTTCCGGATGCGCTGCCTGGCCCACTCCCAAGCATACTCATACAGGTGCAGCCCTTTTGAACAGGCGGTGATCATCCCGTCTTCCACACCCAGTTCGTCAGCCATGTACTCCTTGACCAGTTGGAGTCCGGCAAGGTTGGTTGGCAATCCCCCCCAGAGGTCCCAACTGCGGAAGTAGACGTAAAAGTCAAGACGGCCGTTTCTGATCCGAGTATCAACGAGTCGGAGGCAGGGCGGGTCATCGAGGTCGATGTCTTCCGGCCGGGCCACCTCGATGCATGCCTGATTGGTTCCAAAACCGTCCCGCCGGTACATCTCCAATACCTTCTCCACCCCCGGAACGATGCGCTCGCCGTAGGTATACTGCTCGTTTTCCGCCCGTTCCGTGCTCATGAGGTACCGTGCGAAATACTCCACCGTGTATTCCGGGTCGCTCGGCGCAGGCACGGAGATGTCGGGCGGGATATCGGGCACCAGGGGCCGGACCTTCGGGTTCTGCACCCGGAGCGCTATAAAGTCGAACTCCAGCCGCCGGCTGCCCGCAAAACTCCCCCGTTCCACCGTATAAATCCGACCGTTGTCAAATATCTTGTACAGCAATTGAAACCACGCGTCCGGCAGGTCGAAGGCGTTTATAACAACCGGACCCTGCTCTGAGTTTTGACCCTTGTCCAACCTGCTCAACATAATCCCTCCTTTGTCCATATTAAACAAAAATGCCGCTCATCCGCAACCTTTAACTTTTGCAGAATAGTTTCCGCCGCGTCGGTAAAAAGCAAAGCCCCGTTTCACGCAGGGCTTCACTTATCCGTTCGGGCCGGCGCGGCCCGAAAAACCGGCTGAAACCAATTATTTCTCACATCGTCATCGGACGGCGACGGTCGCCTCAAAGGTTTTTTCAGGCGGGACGTTTTTCTCCCACGGACGCCGGTAAACCAGCTTCAGCTCCGTCCGGCCCGGGGCGGAGGCCTTAAAATGAAAGGTTGTTTTGCCGTCGGAGCCGATGCGCGCGGTGTCGGCTTTATACTCCGGTTCGCCGACCTGCTTGATAACCGCCTCGTCCCCGGACGCAACCTCCCACCCGTACCCGGTGGTCGGCTTACCCGAAAGCACCACTTCCAGCGTATTTCCCGCTTGCAGCTCGACGGTTCTTCCTGAGTCCTTTTCGGTCAATCTTATACCTGCTTGAGGAGCCCGTCCGCAAGCACCGGTGAATAATACAACTATTGCAAATACGATCAATAACCAAGCCGGGCGGGACATATTAGTGCCTCCTCTGAAATAATCGTTCTTTCTTGGGCGCGGCGATGAGCTCGTATTACTGCGCCACTTCTACCCGTGTTCCGTTTATGTTACTCTTCTGCGCCTAAGTCCGCTTACGGGTCACCCATTTCCATTCTTCGTTTTGTCCGACACTCAGTCCAACATTCGTAATTGTTAACAGATGACGCCGAAGAACCAAAGCCGTGGTACCGACTATCAGAATCAGATACCTTCTCAGTGCTGGGCATGGGCGACTCCTTTAGGATTGCTTTTGCCGAAAGTGCTTTTTTAAACGCCCGCGTTTCTGCCTCCCAACCCCGTTGTCTTTATAGTGATTTAACACCGCCTGGCGCCAAAATGTGACACCAGAACCTCAAGCGCCCCCTCGTTATAACATGCATCTTTCATAACCCATACCGCCGTGCTTCGCACCCTGGCACGACCGGGCTGTATGCGGGAGGTAAGCCCCCTGCGGGAAGAGGTCCACTGCCATTGTGTCGAATAATTGGTATTTATGGAACCCCTTTCTTAATTATAGCCTCGCCCGACCCGCCCGCCAATAGAATTTTAACGTGTAACCCGGTGTTTATTTACGATAACGAATCTCGGACGGCTTAACCTGCCTAACAAGAAAATGTCGGCAAAATCCACCCTGCTTCGACCTACCCGTAAAGGCCCGGGAACGCCTAAGCTTTTTAATTCAGACCTTTATCTATCTGTAGCAAGGTAAAAGCAAGAAAACCCGGTTCTGGGCAAGGCCTGACCGGGATTTTCGGCTAACAGTATAAGAGGCTGTTGCTGCGGGGTAAGAAGTTAAAGCAAATCAAAAAAACGACTGTACTTTTTTACGTAAGCGGTCTTTGCCAAATACAACAACTCGTCCGCGGCCCGTCCCAGACGCGCCCATTGTCGCGGCGGTTCGGTCAGCCAGCATAAAAGCCCCCCGGCTGCGGATTCATCGAAAAACACCCCGTATAAGGTTCCGCCCGGCCCGCCCATGACTTCTCTTGTTAACGGCTGCTTGCGGGCATCACCGATGAGTTCAATAATTTTCAGGGCGCGTTCGTTAGGGACCACCCCCTCCCATTCTTCCTGCTCGGCGGCTTCATAGTTTGATTCATTCTCTCCGTCAAAGACGTACTCGCGGGGGAGAAGGTCCAAACGGTCTTTGGGCGCCGGTCTCCGGCAAATTATACGGCAACCCGGGGTTCCGTCCGGCAGGACGCGATTCTCGAATTGCAGGAGCAGCGATGGGCTGTACGTCGGCGATACAATAACGCCCATTAGAAAACTTCTCATTCCGGTATCTCTCCCAGTTGGTTGACTAACTGACTGATTCTAATTATAGCACCTTTTAGTTTAAACACCGCATTTCCCGAAGGATAACAGGTACACCCGGTTCGAATTCATTTCGCGTCAACCCGGTTTTATGGAGCCTGAATAAGAAGTAAAGTCGGTGACGCCTGTCACGGCGTGATTGATGAAAATCACAAACCAAGTATTTCCGACGCCTTATTCTTTCAGGAAACCCTCCGTCTCTTCGCGCTTACCAGGACGATTATGAACCCAACACAAAAACTTATCACAAAAGAGATAATTGCCGTTGATGCCGGGTGTTGAACCACCAGTTGTTGCAACACTGACACAAGAGCCTCCTTGCCGCCTGTCCGGCTTTAGCATTTCGCCCATATCTATTTTTAACCCCTGTTGTACCAAAATAAACCGCACCGGGTTAAAAATATACCAGTATAAGTCTGGCGAGGTAAATATTAGCTACAAAGGTCGCTCCCGCCCACCCCTTAAAACCGGCCGGCAGCAACGTAATTACGATTAAGAAACCGTTCCGGCTCACGTTTAACATCAATCGTCGGGGTGCGACATGCTGCACGCGCCGGTTTTATAAACACCTTTTTCTTCAGCCTTTCGGTCAGGAACACACCGGATTCAACAATGGAAAACTCGCCGTATAGAACCTGTGCTTACTCTGTGGAGAGGGGAGTCGACATAGAAAGGGTTGATTTAGTAAATAGCCGCAAAGACAACCTTCACGACTTCGATAATCTCGTCGCTCAACACAGCGACAAAGCGCTGCGCATCGCTTACCTCATTACTGGCAGCAGAAAGGCCGCCGAAGACGCGGCCCAAGAGGCGTTTGTCAAATTCTACGGTGAAATCGGACTTCGGCGCTCAGCGGATGTCTTTGAGCCCCGTTTTTACGAAATACTGACCGGGTTAAGCCGGCGGTCAGCCGGCGGATCTTCAGACGGTATTAACGATAATGAAACGCATCGGTTTATCAGATCGGCGCTGGTAAAACTCCCGGCCGCTTTACGCACCGCGGTCGTCCTTCATTGCAACGGTTTTTCAATCAAAGAAATCGCTGTGATCCTCAAGTGCCGGGAAGGCGCCGTTAGGTCCCGGCTGAACCGCGCCTACAAACAACTGGTCAACGAAATGAAACTCGCGCCGGCAAGGATAACTGATTGAAGCCGTTACGACATATGACACTATAAAGGAGTGCGGACTGATGAGGCGCTTACGGCTTGACGAGCGACAGGTCGACACACCCGCGGGTGAAGCCCCGGTGATCGAGCATACACTGCCATATGTTCCGGCCGTGAGAACGAAGGATAATATCGACCGGCAAGAAAAGGGGGGAACAATCCTTCACGAAACGTTCAAAAACCTGCTTTTACGTCAGCGGCGTTGGAAAAAAGCAACGGCAGGAGTCCTGGGCGGCGTACTGTTCGTGGGAGTCTTTGCCGCCGGCTTTTCTACGGAAGCGCAGACCTGGGCAAAAAATACGGTGGCCAGGGTTTTCGGACTCCCACAGGTGAATGAAGCCTATCAAGGCGCGGACCCCGATGGCAATAAAGGAGGACCAGGCTTCTAGGCACACAGCGGCAAAAGGCATGGAGACCCTCTTCGGTTTACCGTTCCGCCTGCCCGATTACCTGCCCCGGGGCTACGAATTGACGACCATGTCGGGCGATGAACCAAGTACTACGGTTAACGGGAAAACGGTGGGAAGCTTCAAAACGGTCGAAGCGTTATGCGAGGCAGCCGGCAACAGGATGCTGCATCTATTCGTCTCCGACAACAAGCAGTTTCTCAAAGCCGGAAAGGTACTGCGACAGGTTAAGGTCGCAGGTAAGGACGCCGGATGGGCCGAATACTCCGTCGTATCATTTAACGGCGGCGGCCGGGAGGATAACGGTATAGCATACATCGTATCAAACGACAGCGGCGAACTGACCCTTAACGAGATGCTCAGGGTCGCCGGATCGATCTATTAAAAATCGCATAATCTGTAACTTTAACCCTGTAACTTTAACCGTAAGCTTTGAACTTTGAACATACCTAAAGATCCATCACCCTAAGCTCTAAAAACGAACTCAATACCCCGCAGATACGTTCCCGCCCGCACGGCTTTTTCTCACCCTGCTGCGGTATGCCCTAATTATATCGTGGCGCCGTAATATTCCGACTAATTGATAGGCTTCTTCCCTGCTCACAACGGGGATGCGGCCGTAATCTTCTTCGGCCGCCTTCAGTACCTTATCCAGGAACTGATCGGGATAAACAACGAAGGGCGATTTGGTGGCGATGTCGCCGACGGTAAGCTCTTTTTCCCTGCCCAACGACCGCTGAACATCCGCATACGCCACAATCCCTGCCAGCAAACCCTTTTCATCTACCACCGGGAAACTGTGGGATCCCGCATTCTGAAAGAGCGTAAGGAACTCTTCCATGCGCATCGTCGAAGGCACCACGGGAAAGTCCCGCGTCATCGCTTCCTTCACGGTTATCGTCCGCATAACGTCGGCCAGCTCTCCTTGCTCAATGTCGACTCCCCGGCGCCTTAGTTTGAGCGTATAAATGGTCTCGCGCATTAAGGCGCGGGTGAATACCGTGCTGATCACCACCGTCATCATCAAGGGAAGGATGATGGCGTAATCTCTGGTCATCTCAAAAATGATCAGTATTGCGGAAAAGGGAGCGCGGGCCGCTCCGGCAAAAACCGACGCCATGCCGACGATACCGTAAGCCCCGGCAGGTGCGGTGATGGAGGGGAAAAGACTATGGACAACCGCGCCTAAAGCGCTTCCCAGCATAGCGCCGATGAACAGGCTTGGCGCGAAGACCCCGCCGCTTCCGCCGCTGCCTATTGTCAACGAGGTGGCCAGTATCTTCAGCAGGCACAGCGCCAGTAGCACACCGAACACTATTTGCCCGGACAATGCCTTCGTAATGCCTTCGTACCCCACTCCGAAGAGGTCATGGCTGTACAGTCCGATAACTCCTATTGCGAGACCGCCCAATACCGGTTTGATATATTCGGGCATCTTGATGGATTTGAACAGGTCCTCGAAACTATACAGCGTGCGGATAAACGCAAAGGCGGCAAGGCCGGCAAGGACCCCGAGTATCACGTAGAAAAAGAATTCCCACCCGCTGGTAATGCCGAAGTGCGGAACAGCGAATGCGCGATTATCTCCGAGGAATACCTGCGATAAGAAGTCGGCGGTAACCGCGCTTATTATGACATAGGCGAACTTTCGCGTAATAACGGTTCCCAAAATAACCTCAAGCGCGAAAAAAACCCCGGCGATGGGGGCGTTAAAAGTAGCGGAAATACCGCCTGCGGCGCCGCAGGCAACAAGGGTTTTCACAGTCTCGTCCGGAAGCCTCAGCCACTGACCGATAGCCGAACCGACTGCCGATCCGATTTGCACGATGGGGCCCTCACGCCCGACGGACCCCCCGCTCCCGATGCAGATCGATGACGCCAGCGCTTTCACGACCGCTACGCGGGGGCGTATCCTGCCGCCTTTCAGCGCCACCGCCTCCATCACCTCCGGTACACCGTGTCCCTTTGCCTCGCGGGCAAAGCAATAGACGAGGGGTCCTACCAGCAACCCACCCGCCGCGGGTATTAGGATAACGTAGAACCGTCCAAGGAAAGATAAGACGTGGCGCCCTCCGTCGAAAAAAAGGCCGTGGAAACCGCCTATCAGCCATCGGAACGCTACCGCCCCCAAAGCCGCTGCAACCCCGACAACGACGGCCAGGAGGAATCCTTGCGCCGCTTCGGACGTCTTCAGCATCAATATAAAGGATGTAAGGGAAAACGACCCGCGGATCAACGAACCATCGGCTTTAATATTGTTTTTGTCTGCACCCTGTGTTGGCAAATTACCTCCAGGTTTATGTCCTAACGAAAATTGTATTTTAACCGACAAAGATGACGGGCGAACCTAAATTCCCCATAAATTTAAGTCTACTCTTCTGTTTTGTTCATGGCAAGACAGTTATTATGTACTGTCAAGGAAATCCTATGGTGTCTTAAAAAAACATACTACTTAAAACCCGACAGGTTAACCGAGGCTTTATGCTATACCATATGCGAACCGCGCAGACTATTTCCCTATCCCTGCAGCCGGTAAAAAACATACGGCGCCGCGGTGATCCATAAGAGAACCAGAACCCACAGACGGCCTGCAAAAAGGTTGTAGTCGCGCAACAGCCTTTGCCATGAATGCCCTGCAACGTAATGTCCGAAGAGGAACTCGAACACAACCGTAAGCGCCAGCCAGACGAGCCCGACGGCAAGCGCCATTCCCACCGATTCCAGCGGCCAAACGCGCGTGACTCCCCAAATATAAACCCCGAACACCAGGAGCCCGGTGACGGTTGAAACCTGGTGCGCGCGTAATTCGCCGATGCGCTTCCCATACCATCCTTCGCGAAGCGCCCCGTTGAGGACGGCTATCAGCACCATCGGTATCCATGCGAGCGCGTATTTCACCAACACCTGATAATCACTTCCCTCTCACGTACCTTTGCTTCACATCAAGCATAGGATGAAACGGTTACATATATGCAAAAGAGTACCATAAACGGAACGCGGCGGGAAGTAATACAGATGCGTTGCTTATCGCAACGCCCTCCGAAAGAAGCATTCTCAGAGGAGCCACCCATGCCGCGCTACGGCACAACGAAGAATGAAAACAAGGTCCCGAAGCTGTGGTGCTTAGTAGCAGTAACGTAGAACGGACGAAACGTTGTGAGAAGTGACGCAGGGCAAGGAAGAACGTTGGAGACGAACCGGAGTGTACATAGAGGTACATAAGGGTTTTTGGCTCCGACCGGCTGACGCAGCAATGCGATGCTTATCGCAACGCCCTCCGAAAGAAGAAGTATTTTATAAGGAGGACATGCATGGATTACCACGACGTCTTACTGATAAACCCGCCCTCAAAAAAGAAGGAGATCTATGAACATCTCGGTTTAGGCTACCTGGCGGCCTGTCTCAGAAAACACGGCATCAGTGTTAGGATTTTAAATACGACCTACCTGACGGTACCCCAGGCACTGACTGAGATCAAGGGATGCAACTGCAAGGTGCTGGGTGTCAGTATACCCTTTCAGCAAAGCGGGAATCTCGCCGTGCAGCTCATCTCCCGGCTTAAAAAGGACGGGGTTGACGCCCATGTGACGATCGGCGGGATATTCCCCACTTTTTCATATAGAGAAATAATGAGCATGTATCCGGAGATAGATACCGCGGTCCTGGGTGAGGGTGAAGAGACTTTTGTCGAACTCGTCAAAGCCATACTCAACGGTAAAGACTGGCGGCGGGTGAGTGGGATAGCCTGCCGCGACAATGGTGAAATCATTGAAACGGAGCCGAGACCGCTGATAAGAAACCTGGACACGATACCCTTCCCCGAACGCGATCTTTTGCCGGAGGTGCTTGCGAAGACAAACTTCGCCCCTATGCTCACCTCGCGCGGATGCTACGGCAGGTGCGCCTTTTGCAGCGTTGTCCCGTTTTTCTTGAAGTTTGGGCCTAAATACAGACTGCGCAGCAGTAATAACGTGATGGAGGAGCTGGATATCCTTTATAACAAATACAACGTAAGAAATGTCGAATTCAACGACGCCAACTTTATCGGGGGCAAAGGCCGCGGTTTAAAACGGGCCGGGGAGATAGCCGAGGAAATACTGAAAAGGAACATGGACCTGCGTTTTTCTATCCAGTGCAGGCCGGACGATGTGGACGAGGAAATGTTCGCGGTTTTGAAAAAAGCGGGGCTGAGTAAAATCTTCCTTGGCATCGAATCCGGGTCGCAGTCGCAGCTTGACCGGTTCCGGAAAGACACGACGGTGGAAGAGAACCTCAAGGTGCTGGAGGTGTTGGCGAAACTCGATCTGATTGTGTTCATGGGGTTCATCACCCTGGACCAGGAAACGACCCTGCAGGAAGTCGACGAGAACATGTCCTTTGTTCGCAAGGCGGATAAGATTATGCCAAAGAAAAGGCTCTACTACGACCTGGCGGCAAAGCTCATCCCTCTCGCGGGGACGGAAGCGGAAAAAAAGATGAAGGACTCCGGCAGGTATATCGGCCATTCCCTGAGGTTCACCTATAAGATGAATAATCCGCGGTTGAACAGTGTTTATAAGTCGCTCGCATTATCCGACCACTTCCGGAGGATGGAAAGAGAAGCAAGGAATTACGACAGGGACTGGATGATGAGGTAGCGACGGTACGCTGTAACGGGCGGGGTTTAGTTACAAACAAACAGGACACGTGATGCGTCCTGTTTGCTGTTGTCAAGCTGTTTTGAAACACTTTCTAAGGAAACCCGTTCCCGTCTTTTTCAGCCGCGCGGTCAGCCGTTTCTACGTTTTTTCTTCGCGGCTTCGCCAGTTTTTTCATCAACCGTGATCCCGAAAAAGTTCCGCAGCAATAACTCCAGCAGGTAGTTCAACCGGTCGATCCGCGGCCCGACGTCGCCGGCGCCGGGAGCGCCGGGCCTGCCGGATCCGGGAAAAGGCCTGCCGAACACCGGCCTGCCGCTCGCCTCCTTGCCGCTCGATCCCGGTTTTAAACCGAACCCCGGCCAGCCGAAGAAACCCAATCGCCCGCCGGAGCCGGCCCGTTTGCTTCCCTCTTTTCGTGTACTGCGCGGAGCATATCTATTTTGAACATTTTTCAACACTTTCCGCGGCCTCCTTTATGTTTTAACAAACGCTTTGGCCCTATAATATGTCATCTCCCGTTCCGGGGTTCCTTTTTCCCGGCGTACCGTTATATTGTCAGGAGGCCCCGGCCAAGTTACATATTACCGTGTAATCCTTAATCGCTTCGCGCTTCAGCGTCGCTTAATACCGTTACGATACCCCGCCCGCCGTCGACAAACACCCGGTCGCCGGTTCGTAGGCGCGTGGTGGCGTCGCCGCATCCCACAACCGCGGGAATACCCAGTTCGCGGGCAACGACGGCGGCGTGCGAGAGCGGCGCTCCCACGTCGGTTATTACCGCCGCCGCCCGGGGGAATAGCAGCGTCCAGGCTATGTCCGTCTGGGAGGCGACCAGGACCTCGCCCTTTTGCAGCCGGGCTCCTTCCTCCGGGCTGTCAAGGACCCGGACCACTCCCTCAACCCGGCCGGCAGAACCCGCCGAACCGTTTATTACCTCGCTTTTCGCGGCGCCGGAATCGTAATCGGAGACGGCGCCGTAAGCGTCGTAGATATCGCAGCGCCGGTTTGGATCCTCCGCCCACTGGAAAGGGTCGAAACGCGCGGATGATCGACGGGTAGGCGGGCAAGGCCAGGTATCTGCGGTAAGTTTCTTTCCTAGCGGGGATATACTTTACCGCGTCCGTGCCGCCCGACAGAGCGTTCAGCACCTCCTCGACGGTCAGAAAAAAGATATCGTCCCCAAGGCCCGTCAACTCACCGGCGCGGAGGGCGAAGGCACGGGCGACCGAGCGGTCGCGCACGTACTCGGAACGGACGGATTCGCGCAGGCGGCCCCGCGGGGCCACCTCACCGATACGGCGCCGCATCGATCGTGCCTTCCTCGGGTGTTTTTCCCGGAAACGTTCCCACGCGGCGGCAAACTCCGCGCGCTTATCAGACAGCAGAGCCTCTACGTCAACCGGCGACTCCCGAAAACGTGCCAGTTGTTCATCCAACCAATCCGGCTTCTCCGCCGGACGAGGGACGGACAGCTCGAACTCGTCCGGCCCCCGGTGACCGTACAGGGCTATATACTCCGCACGGTCCATCTCCCCGCGCGCCATCCCGGCTATCCCCAGGACCGGCCCGAGACTTGCCGGCGGGCCTGAGCCGTCTCCCGTATCCAGGCCGCTGTTCAGGCCGGATATAAGCGCATCCGCGTCATCCTGCCCGACCAAACCGGTCGGCTCGCGACGCAGCTTCATCGTATGATCCGTAAAATGAGCCACGCTGCCCATTACGCTCCAGACACTGTGTGTCAGGTGGGGTTTAATCTCTTTGTTCCACAGAGATTTCAGTTCCGCCTTCGTTGTCGCGTTCTGGATCCTTTCCCGCATCCCCCCGCACCACTCCGGATTTCCCGCGATAAACCCGGGCAGCGCTTTTACCGCTTTATTCTGCTTAATTTGCATTCTCACAAGATTGAGAAGAATAGGAATAGCAGCCCGTTTTGGCAAGGGAACCATCGGAATTTCCTTTTCCCCGGAATCCGTGTGTTACAACGTGCCTTCCAGCACCTGCAGGATATCTTTTCTTTTCCTTCCCAAAGCCCGTAAAACCGAGGCAAAAACACTTATATTGAGATACGGCCTGCCGCCGATGTTGCCGGAAGCCCGGTACCCGGGCAGGAACGTCCACGATTCGAATACCAGTTGAAGCACGGTCCAGGATAAAGGGGTCATCACCCGAGATACGGCTTCGCCGAAATTAACGTTTGTCCACAAGTATTCGCCGGTCACGCTGTCATTCCACGCGCCGGTGGCGGGATTGTGCCCGGTCAGCGTCGTGATCGGCCGGGACTGCAGCACGTACAGCTTGCCGCCGGCGACAGACCATTCGATGTCCTGCGGGCAGCCCCGATCCTTCTCCAGCCGGCCGCCCAGTCTGTAAAGCCTGCCCGCAAACCGCTTCAGTTCCGGCGGTCCGTCATAGCGGCATCTTCGCAGAATACCGTTTGAACGCACCAGTTTGAATGTATGAGGATCGTCCCGGCCGGACACCAGTTCTTCGCCCGGCCCGTAAATGAAGTTGCCGGTCATTTCCTTGCGACCGCCGGTAACCGGGTCCGCCGTAAACAGGACCCCCGAAATATCCGCCCGGACCAGCCGCTGCACGACGACGGCCATATCGTGGACCGCGTCGATGCCTCCTCGCCTCACTGTAAACCTGCACCCTTTCACTGCGCCGTGACCGGCGCACGCTTTCGACCGCCCTCAGTACTTCATCGTCGGTGCGAACGTCCAAAACCGTTAGGAACTGACCGGCGAAGGAAGCCGCGGATGAATCCTCGCACAGCGCGGATGAACGGACGGCAAAGGAAGCCTCGCCGCCCGCCCTGCGCATCCGGCCCAGACACGCCTGGACCTGCGTCCAGGCCTCCGGTATCAGCCCGTCGTTATCGAAGGCCGCCGGCATTATTACGAAACCGTCGGGAACCGGGTAGCCCTCCCGGTAAAGGCGCGCGAGCGTTCCGCCCTTACCGCCGGCCGGACTACTATGCTCGGCCTTTAATTCGCTGAAAAAACAAACCGGGCTTTTCATCGCGAGCCCCCTGCAATTGCGCCGAATACATCCTGCTTAAACTCGTTGAAGCTCGCCATAAGATCTTTCAGCGCCGACAGCCTGCGGCCTCTTCCGTACTTACTTATGACCTTTAAATAATCGAACGGGGTGGCTATTCTTGAATACATTTTTACGTACGCTTCATAAAACTCTTTAAGAGGCATTTTTGTAGGCAAAACGGCGTGGACAAGGTCGTACAACTCCGGTTTTTCTGTGGTTAAATCGTTCACCCTGTCCGCATACTATTCTGTTCCCGGCAAAGGCGTTAAGATTGTTATCCCGATGGAAGCCGGCTTGAGCCGCCGGATATAAGAGGCAAAATCCTTGAAAATCTTTGCCGCTTCCTCCTGCTGCTCCACGGTTATGCCCTTTTTCAAGTCCCTCAAACGCTCGTCGGTGAAGCTCTCGAAACCTATATACGCCATGTCTAATCCGATGTTTTTTCATTTGGCGAACAGGCCGGGGTGTTTAACGATGGTGTCCACCCTAGCGTAAAGGAAATACTTTTTCCTTATGCCTGCCTCCTTAATCAAGTCCGCCAATCTATCCATCCTTCGCCAATCACACATCGACTCATCATCGCAGAAAAACACATATTCTTCCTTAATGGCATTTAACTCCTCGATAATCTTTTCCGGCCGGCGCTGCAGATACCTTCCGCCGGTAATCGCCCAGAGGGCGCAGAAACTGCAACGCCCCACGCATCCCTGCGAAGTGCGAATGGAGGCGATGGGTCTCATCCACATGCTGAAGTACGAATTCCTGTATTTTGAAGTCGGGGAACGGTCCGGAAAAGGAAGGGAATCCAAACTCGGGTGCGGCATTGCTTCCGTCAAAAGCATCTCGTGGCCGGGAATGCCCAGTCCCGGAATACCTTCAAAGGATTGACTTTCTTCAAGACGTTTCATTACCTCCCTCAGCGTTACGATTCCCTCGCCCCGGACCACCAGATCGATATCCGGGCAATTGTAATCTTCAGGCTTAACCGTCGCATGATGCCCTCCGACTATAATAAACACGCGCGGCTCGATGCGCTTCAGCCCGGCGGCTATTCGCTTGACGATATTCAGGTGAGTCGTATAACCGGTCAGCCCCACAACATCGGGTCTGAAAGAGCGGAACGCGGATTCATAGTCAGGCTACAAACGGGCGTCGAGTAAAACCACCGCGTGTTTTTCCTCTTTCAGCGCGGCCCCGAGGTACTCCAGACCCAACGGTTCATGCAGGAACAGTTTATCCATAAACTTGCTGCTGCTTGGCGATTCTATCAGCATTACTCTCACGGAATACGGCCTCCTACTCGTTTTTTGGTGATTGAATGAAATCTTTTTGGCCTTACTTGTTTCTTGTCACGTCCTGGACCAATGCCCGCAGCGCCCAGGTCAGCGCATCGGCCGTCGCTTCGGCGCTGAGCCCGAACCGCTGCCTGAGGACCGCCCAGGTCAGAGAACTGTGAAGGTGGCTGATTATCGCCGCGACCTGTCCGACGACCTCCGGTTCCAGGCGGGGAGCGCTTTCCGCAACCATTTTCTTATACTCCTCATCCCGCCGGTGCCTGCTTTGGGGTTGAATATTACTGGCCGCCAGGGCCATCGTGAAGGCCTGCAGGACGGTCGCATTCTCCTCGAACGTCGCTACCGTCTTTCCCGCAAGGGCAGGAATCTGGTTCAGCGAGAGGGACATGAAAAAAATGCCCGGTCCCGCGACCTCCGCGGCCAGTTCATAAAGGGACTCGAGGAGCGATTCCCGCGTCGGGAAGTAGCGGTAGACCGAACCGTAGGAAACGCCGGCGCGGTCCGCCACGTCCTTTACGCTGAAAGAAAGGATGCGGCCTTCCTTGATAATCGCCGCCAGCGCCTCCATGATCCGATACCGGGTATTCTCCTGCTGTTGGCGCCGCAGGGGACTCGTGTAGGAGCGACGGTTGAGTTTTTCTTCGGCCATTCGGTTTCCTCCAATTTAGATAATTACTGTATTCTACCTATATTAAATAATGACATTCTTTAGCGAAATGTCAATAGCAAAGATGAAGTTTCTGGTTATCTTTTAAGAAAGAAGGTTTGGAAAGGAGAAGACAAACCGCGGTCGAATAATCTTTACATGTCGGCCTGTGCAAAAAAAGCCTAAGGTTTTCGGAAGGACACGATTATGGAGTTCGTTGCCGTCGACTTCGAAACGGCGAACCAGACAAGGGTGAGCGCCTGCGCGATCGGGCTCGTCGTGATGCACAAAGGGACGATCCTGGAACGGGCCGCCTATCTTATCCGCCCTCCCGAGTTGCGCTTCAGCCGGTTCAACATCGCCATCCACGGGATCAGAGCGGAAGACGTGATTGACAAACCCTGTTTCAATGAACTCTGGCCGGAATTGAAAGGTTACTTCGAAGGAAAAACCGTCATCGCCCACAACGCGGCTTTTGACCTGAGCGTTTTAAGGAACACCCTCGACACCTATAACATCGCCTATCCCGATTTCAACTGTCTGTGCACCCTGTCCATCTCGCGAAGGATCTGGCCGCACTGGCCCACACACCGTCTCGATTATGTCGCCGGTCAGTTAGGGATTGTATTTCAACACCACAATGCCCTGGAGGACGCGCTTGCCGCCGCCGAAATCGCCCGAAAAGCCTGCCTCGCAGCCCGCGCGGGCTCGTTAAAGGAGCTTGTGAGCCGTCTGGGGATCACGCCGCGCCGACTCGGTCCTTGAATCTCCCTGCAAGAAAAAGTTCAGCCGGCCGCCACAAGTATTACCCCGTAAAAGCAAAAGGCCGCGTTCCCGCAGCCTTTTGCTTCCGTAGAACAACCGGCGGTTACCTCGGATAAACAGGCGCCGCCGCTCTCCGTATGTTTCCTAATCCGCGTAGCAGAGCCCCTCAAAAACGTCCTCTGTGGTTAACTGCGTGCCGCTGATGGTATTGTATCCTTCGTAGGCAAACCAGCCTCTCATCCCTTCAGAGTTCTCCACCAGGCACCAGCCTTTGTCGTCGCTGCCGACAAGCACCGCCTCTTCGCCCGGTATTAATACCACTCCCGTTATTCCGCCAGCGCGTGATTTTTGCAGCGCGAGCTCCCGTTTCACCCTTACCTTATGATTCATTTCATACAGTTCCTGCGGTACCCTTTCCAGCAGGTGCGTCCCCGACAGTCGGTAATAATCGGGGTAGAACCAGGTATGGATTGTCGCCCCTCTTGTTTTCGTTTCCACCGTTCCGGAACCGTCGACCTTGAGAAAAGTGCTTGCAGAGCCTTCAACCCTGCCCATCGATACGATCCGTTCGCCGTCATAGTAGTAGAAAGCGGTCGCGTAGTCGTCGCTCGGGCCTGATTCGCTTACGGTTATCTCTTTCAGCTTGTCTTTGGAATCGACGTCGACGATTTGACATAAACCGTCCAGGTTGTCGCCTTGCCCCGTCACAGAAAGATTGTTGACGTTCAGGGTATAACTTTCCCCACCCTCGAGACAGTTGAACTTAATCGTGTCAAGTTCGCCGTCCCCGTTCAAATCAAACCGGCAGGCCTCCCCCGTCCCTCTGGCTGTCGCCATGCTTTCGGGCGAGGAAACCGTCACCGTGACCTCGAAGGTCTTCAGCGGCATGACGCTCTCCCACGGGCGGAGGTAAACCAGCTCCATTTCCGTCACGCCCGCAGCGTCGGCCCTGAACCGCAGGGTTATTGTGCCGCCGGAACCTATAAGCCCCGTTTCCGGCTGGAACATAGGCTCGCAGACCTGGCGGAGGACCGCCGCGTCAACCGCTGCCATCCAGGTGTACCCCGTCGTCGGATTCCCGTCCAGGGCCACCTCCAGAAAATCCCCTTCCTTAAGCTCCACGCTGCCGCCGTCGTCCGCTTCGGTCAGACTGACCGCCGCCTCCAGACCGCCGCCGGTCACCGTAACCGTCTGCGTGTCGCCGTCCCAGTTCACATCTGCGCCCAGCGCCTCGGACACGAAGCGAAAAGGCACCAGGGTTCGCCCGTTAACGATCTTCGGGGGAACGTCAAGCTCCACGCGCGTACCGCCGGTATAAGCCGCCGTAATACCTATGGTTACCGCCACCGTCGTTTGCGCTTTGGTGATCGTGACGGTCCGCGCCGCCCCGTCCCACTGCGTCTCCGCGCCGAGTGCCGTTGCAACGGCCCTTAGCGGCACCAGCACCCGTCCCTGTTCGATTACCGGCGGCTGATCGAGAATCAACGTCATATCGTCCACCACGACACTCGGCGCGGCGTATGCAGAGCCCGCCGCCGCAAGCATCATCACCAACACCGCAGCCATCACGGCTGTTTTCCGCATGTTATCCCTCCTTGAAAATAAGCCTTCTCTCGCAAGACGCGTAGTAAGCAACGCATTGCTGCACCACTTCTCGTCGCGTTCCGTGTATGCTACTCTTCTGCAGCTAAGCAACACGCTTACGGGTTATGTTTTCAGACCTTGGCGCATCAACACAAAAACTAGAGCTAACACCTCCCCGCTAAACCAAGATCAGAGCGGGGCTCACCGCGCCCGCCCTCTTCATTCGACTGCAAACCGCTATCTTTTAAACACCATCAGGGGCTGAAAAGTAACACCTCTTTTACTCTTTTAAAAATATTTCCTTTACCGTACCCGCAAAGCGTCCAGAGCGCGAACGATCTTTTAATAAAAAGAGCCGGCTTGCCGGCTCTCTTCGATTATACTGTCATCCCGTTCGGGGGCAGCCGGGTGCGGATTAGTCTCCCGTTCCCCCCGGCGCGGCAGCAGGACCCATTATCATAACCTCTTGAGAAGTCGCGTCCCAGTCCACCTTACAGCCCAGGTTTTCCATTATAAACCGAAGGGGAAGCATCGTCCTTCCGGGCGGGACCACCACCGGCGTCACCTTAGCGTTTTCCGCGTCGATCGACTTGACGGCCCCGTTAACCATGGCCGTGCTTTTGCCCACCCACAGCTCGATGGTCTTGTTGCCGGACTTCACAGTAGCCTTCTTCTGCGCGGGGTCCCAATCGACCGCCGCCCCGAGGGCTTCCGCGACGTACCTCACGGGAAGCAGCGTCCGGCCCTCCCTGATGAGAGGCGCCGCATCCATCGTCCTCGGCGCATTATCCACGTAAAACGTAAGCTTGTCGATGCTGAAACGCACGAACACGTTTTCCCCTATTGTATACCCGTAGGTTGCTTCCGCCTCGTTTGAATACAACGACTCGCCGTAACTGTTGAACGCGCAGACCCTGTAGCGGTATTGACTTGAAGGCCAGAGGCCTGAAGTGTCGGTATATTCGGCCGTATTGGCGCCCACCTCCGCGATCTCCTCGTAGTCGCCTCCGCCGAAATGTCTTTTCCTCTCGACCTTGAACCCTTCTTCGTTCCAGGCGTTGTCGGTCCAGCTCAGCTTGATCCCCGTTCCCAGAAGGGTGGCGGCCATGAGGTTCGACGGCGGCTTCGGACGGGCGGTTATTATCACTGTCTCTTCATCGCCGGCGTAAAGGTGCGACCTGCCCGAACAACTGTCCCACCATTCGACTTTGATCCAGGCCGGTTTCCAGCCGAACCCGGAGGGGACCTGCCACAGAAGCTCCCCCGCCGCCGGATTTTGCCGGCAGGCCAACTCGCGCCACAGGTACGGGACCCCGTCCCTGTCCGCCCAGATCGTTCCCTGTTCCGTATCCGATCCCGTACTGAAAAGGACCTGAACCTCCCCGGGGGAAGAACCCGACGCCCCCGACGCTTCCCATGCTATAACCTGCCAGCTGCCGGGCAGCCAGTACGCGTCGTGCTGCGGAAGCGTAATCTGGATCGACCGCGGTTCCGGAGCGATGGTAAATTCGGGGCTGATCACGAAATTGTATGAGTCGCCCTCACAGGCCGGCGCCCAATGGGCGAGTATCTGAGCCCTGCCGGTGTTTACCGGCGTGCCGTCTATTTCGTACGGGACCGTCCACGCGTAGCTGCCTGTTTTATCGCCGCATCCAATAGACCTCCAGCCGTCCGAGGGGTTCAGGCGGTATGAGAAGCGGACCTTGCCGCCGGCAGGCGCGGGCGATGTCGTATACGTTATCGTGTATCCGGATCCGGCGATCACGGTCTCGCCGGCCGAAGGGGAGGTTACGGCGATAGTCGGGGTTGTTATGGAAAAAGTGTCGCTCACATCGGAAGCGAGTACGTTGGAAGAACCGCAGTCGCCCACCCACTCCGCCTTGATCTGGGCGTTGTCGGTGTGGACCGGCGGTACGGTCCAGGAGTAGTTTCCTATCAAACTGTACGACATGTCCACGCACCCTATGTAGGTCCAGAAATCTTTGGTGCCGGTCCGGTAGTATAACTTGACCCAGCCAGTCGGTTTGCTGTTTGTTGTGGTCACCGTTATAGAATTAGTAGTCTCAGCCGCCCAGACGGTGCTTCCGTTGGGTTGGGCGATGTCTATGTTATAAACCGGAACAATGTAGATGGCCTCGGCTTTCCCGGTCAACCCCATTCCTGCGAACAACAAGCCGCACAGCAAAGACAGGATAATCAAGCATGGTTTCATAAAATCTCCTCCGACAAAATTTGCATAATAAATTCGCGCAGCGGAAGCGGAAAACCTTCCTCTTTGAGAAGATTTACGTGTCCCTGATGCGTCCGGCGGATTCGTTCGTGCTTTTGGGGGTTGGAGGCGGAGGGTCGATGAAGAGATGAAACACAGCGCGGCTTTCAAGTTTCCTACAACCGTCATTGTCAACAGAACATTATTATGACAATCTAAGACAGGGAGAAAGGGCTGCCAAGGGGTGAAGGACCGTTCATTCCGAGCCTAAACGGCCGGCTGCCGTGGTCCTTAAGGTGAATTGTACGGAAGCCCGCCTGAAAAATCCTGAAAAATACACCCGTACAGGGGAGTCACTCCCCGGGGGGTGTTTCGGGGCGCGGTTTGGCGTACTTCAGGACGGGTTCAGTAAAATTCAAGGAACCTTTTTCAGCGCCCAGGATCCGCTCGAAGACCTCCTCGTAAAACGCGAGTTTCCTTTCCAACACGCCGGCGCCCTGGGGCTCCAGGATGCACTGGGCCAGCTTGGATTTCATGATCATCGACATGTGAATGAACAGTTCCGCCGTCTCTTCGGGCGAAGAGGTCCTGAAAACGCCCTCCTTAACGCCCTGCTCGATGATCCTTTGGTACAGCCGGTGCGCCGACTCAATCATGTTTACGAAGATGGTGCGGATGAGCTTGAGGTTCTCCTCCCGGGACAGGATTTTAAGGAACATCGTCTGTTCCTTATCATAAGCGGAATTGTACTCTGCAACCTGCGATACCATGGCGTTAAGCTTTTCGACGGCGTTTAAGTTTTCGTCGGCCGCGATGTTGTCGGCGATTTCCATCGCTTTTGCGGTGTATTCCTTGCCGATCGTCCCTAAGACCTCGTCCTTGGAGGCAAAGTAATAGTAGAACGCTCCTTTGGAGACGCCGACCCGGTCGATGATGTCGTTGATGGAAGTATTGTCGTAGCCCTTTTCGTAAAACAGCTCGATCGCTGCGTCAAGCAGTTCCCGTTTTCGCACGTCACCGTCTTTCGAGATCCACAATGATGCGCACACCCCCCGCTCCATTTGACCGCAGGTACATACCGACGGTAGGTATTTACTTACTGTAGGTATTTTATTATGATATTGGTTGTAGGGTCAACCAGATAATTAACCGGAAAAGCTTGTTTTAAGAGGCGGGAGTATGAACGAACGGACCGTAATTAAAATGGACCGGGTCACGAAGACCTACATCATGGGCGAGGTCGCCGTTGAGGCCTTGAAGGATACCTCGCTGGAGATTTTCGCGGGGGAACTGCTGGTAATCCTGGGCCCCAGCGGCTCCGGCAAGAGCACGCTCTTGAACATCATCGGCGGCATGGACTCGCCCACCAGCGGACAGGTTTATGCGGGCGGGGAGGAGCTCAGCAGCGCGAGCGAAGCGCGGCTCACCCGCTTCCGGCGCAACGAGGTGGGTTTCGTGTTCCAGTTTTTCAACCTGATCCCGGACCTCACCGCGCGGGAGAACGTGGAACTCGCGGCCAACCTGACCGAGAACCCGCTGTCGGCGGAAGAAGTCCTGGAGGAAGTCGGCATGCGCGACAGGATGGACCACTTCCCCTCCCAGCTCAGCGGGGGCGAGCAACAGCGGGTCTCCATCGCGCGGGCCGTGGTGAAAAACCCGCGGTTGTTGATCTGCGACGAGCCCACCGGCTCGCTCGATTACAAGACCGGCAGGATGATCCTGGGCCTGCTCGCCAAGATCAACCGGGAGCGGGGAAGCACTGTGGTCATCGTCACGCACAACGCGCCCATCGGCGCGATGGCCCACCGGGTCGCGCGCATGAGCAGCGGCAGAATCGTGGAGATGGGCGAGAACCCGGCCCCGGCCTCGCCGGAAGGGATTGAGTGGTAGTGCGGGTCCTTACGAAAAAGCTGTGGCGGACGGTCCGCAGCACGCGCGGGCAGTTCCTCGCCGTGACGGCGGTGGTGATGGTGGGCATCATGGTCTATATTTCCATGGCCACCACCGCGGGCAACATGACCCGGTCGAAGGACGCGTTCTACCGGGAGCATAATTTCGCGGACCACTACTTTCACGTGATCAAGGCCCCGCAAGGGGTCTTGAGACGGATAGAAGCGGTCCCGGGCGTCGTAAAGGCCACCGGGCGCATCCAGAAGGACGTGCCGGTGATCAAGGATAACGGCGACCGGGCGACGGCGCGCCTGACCAGCTATCCCCTGCCCATGGCGGGCGAAGTCAACAGCCTGCGACTGCTCACGGGCCGCCTCTTCGCGAAATATCCCGAGGGCGGCGCTGCCGAGGTGCTGGTGGACCCGAAGTACGCCGAGGCCAACGGCCTGGTCCCCGGCGATACGGTGACCGTCGCGGCGGAGGGCAGGCAGGCGCCGCTCACCGTCGCGGGTACCGCGACCAGCCCGGAGTTCATTTACATTATTAAGGATGCGGCCAGTTTTATTCCGGAGCCGGAGACTTTCGGCATCTTCATGGCGCCCCACAATCAGGTGGAGCAAATCCTGAACCTTTCGGGGCAGATCAACCAGGTGCTGGTGAAGACGGCCCCGGGTGCGGACGATAAAAAAGTCGCGGCCGCGGTCAAGGACATCCTCGCGCCTTACGGCAACCTGGCGGATTATCCGCAGAAGGAGCAGTTGAGCGCCTCCATTCTCGAGGGCGAACTGAACCAGTTGGCGGTTTCGGCTTTTTTCCTGCCGTCCATCTTTCTGGGGATAGCGGCGCTGATTGAGTTCGTCATGCTGGGGCGGATGGTCAAGACCCAGCGCCTGCAGATCGGGACCATGAAAGCCATGGGGTACGGCAACCTTCAGCTTATGCTGCACTACGCCGGCTACGCCGTAATCGTGGGCTTTTGCGGGGCGCTGGCGGGTTCGCTCCCCGGCGTCCTGCTGGCGTCGTCCTTTTCTCAGATTTACGCCACGTTCTTCAACTTGCCGGAGGTCGTCAGCGGCGTCAGCCCGCAGGCGCTGGTATATGGTTTTCTCTTGAGCTTGGGCGTGGGCGCCGCCGCCGGTATTGTCGCGTCCCGCGGTGTATTGGCGGTCCGTCCGGCGGAGTCGATGCGCCCAGAATCGCCGCGGAAGGTCGGCAAGGTCTTTGTGGAGAAATGGGCGCTGTGGCGGCGGCTGGACGCCACCTGGAAAATGAGCCTGCGGACCATTAACCGCAACCGGTTCCGGACCGCGGTAACGCTGGTGGGAGTGGTTTTCGCCGTCGGGATGCTCGTGGTTTCGATGTTCAGCAGGGACATGATGACCTACATGCTCGACAAACAGTTTTACCAGGACCAGCGGTACGACTATTTCATCCACTTCACCGGCCCGCTGCGGGAAGCTGAACTGACGGCCGTCTCGCGCCTGGACGGGGTGGTTAAAACTGAACCGGTTTTCGAAGCGCCCGTGAGAATACATTATAAGGGCCGTTCCCAAGAGGAACTGCTGATGGGCATGCCGCCGGACGCGGGCATGAAGCGGTTGTGGAGCGACACCGGCCGCCCCCTGGCGCTCCCGGATGAGGGCCTGCTGCTCAGCCGGAGCACGGCGGCGAAGCTTGGGGCCGGCCCGGGTGACACGGTGCGGCTGGAGAGCCTCCTCGGCCTCGGCCCCACCCGCTGGAGCGCGCTGAAGGTTGCCGGCGTCGTGGAGGAGTTCGTGGGCGGCACCTCTTATACCACGCTGGCACAGGCGAACCGGGCGGTGCAGGAAAGCCGGCTGGTTACCGGGGCCATGCTGAAGGTGGACCCCGGCCGGTCGGCGCAGGTGGAAGCGGAACTGAAGGAAATGACCGGCGTTGCGTCCATCATGAGCCGTCAGAAGCTGTTGGACGGTTTTACGGAACAACTGGGCTACATGTACTACTTTGTGGTGATTATGGCGATGTTCGCGATCGTCCTGGGGTTCGCCATCGTTTACAACGCGTCGGTTATGAGTTTCGCCGAGCGCAAGCGCGAACTGGCTTCCCTGCGCGTCATGGGGTTTACCGTGGGGGAGGTCTCGGGTCTGCTGCTGAAGGAAAACCTGTTGCAGACGCTGACCGGGGTTGCGCTGGGCCTGCCCTTCGGGCGGTTCCTGGCGGACGCGTACATTTCGGCGATGATGCAGTCGGAAACGTATGCGGTGTATTCCTTCGCGGTGGTGGTCTACCCGGTCACCTACGTGCTGTCGGCCCTGGGGGGGATCTTCTTTATTACGGCGGCCTGCCGGCTGGTGTTGAAAAACGTGGGGAAGCTGGATCTGGTGGAGGTGCTCAAGACGCGGGACTAAAGGCGTTGCAAATACTTAGTATATAGAAGGTAGAATTCAGAATACAGAAGTTGTAATACAGAAAAGAAGAGTACAAAAAAGATAAAAGTCAGAAGAATGAAGAGTTTGGGAGGATAGGTTATGAAGCGGAAGACTTGGATCTACCTGGGAATCGCGGTCCTGGTGGTTGCGGGCATAGCTGCGGCGGCCGGCGCCCGTGGCGGCAAGGAATTAGAAACGGTGCGGGTGAAAAAGGGCAATATCGTCCGGGAGGTCGCTGACACGGGCTACGTGCAGGCGGCCGAAAGCTACGACCTGCACGCGACGCAGAACGCCAGGGTGGCGGAGGTCCCGGTAAAGGTCGGACAGACGATCGCGCAGGGCCGGTCGCTGGTGGTGTTGGAGAACCTTGACCTGGCCATGCAAATCGACGACGTGCGCTCCCGGCTGTCCCAAGCCGCCATCGCCGCCGAAGGCGCCCGCGCGGGTCTGGGGCGCGCCGAGGCTGAACTCCGGGACGCCAACGACAATCTTGCCCGCGTCCAGGAACTGCTCGAGGCGGAAGCCGCCTCCCAGCTTGAATACGATAAGGCGCGCCTCCAGGCGGAAGTCTGTGCGGAGAGCGTAAAAGAGTTGTCCTCGCAACTTGACGGGATCATCGCCCAAGGGGCCGGCCTTCGCAAGACCCTCGCTCAGCTTGAGGCCAAGGAACGCCAGCTTGTGGTCCGTAGCCCGCTCGCGGGAACTGTGCTGGACCTGCCGGTAAAGCAGGAGCAGGTAGTCGGTCCGGGGACCCTGCTGGCCATCGTGGCGGCGCCTGATCAATTGGAGGTCAAAGCGGACATTCTCAGTGACGACCTCGGCGAGGTTAAGACGGGCCAGCGAGCCGCCGTCACCGCCCCCGTTCTGGGTGATAAAACGCTGTCAGGTCATGTTGTTAAGATCTATCCCCGCGCGGAGGAAAAAACGTCGGCTCTGGGCGTTGTCCAACGCCGGGTGCCGGTCATTATCGCTCTGGACTACGCTGACGCTCTTAAGCCGGGCTATGAGGTGCGGGTGGCTATTGAGACCCTGCGCCGGGAGAATGTCCTGGTCTTGCCGCGGGAATCCGTGCGGACCTGGGAGGACGGCCGCAGAGAAGTGATAGCCGTGGTCGGCGGGCATGTGCGCTACCGGCTGGTCGAGACCGGCATCAGCGGTCAGAACAACATCGAAATCACCGGCGGCCTCAAGGCCGGGGACCTGGTCATACTGGACGGCAGTCTGGACCTGGCGGAGAACGCCAAGGTAGAACCCATGGGAAAATAGCCTCCGTTCCTCAAGTTCCCGGGGGCCGGTGGACTGTCAAGGGGACGGTTCTCCTGACAACACTGCAGCCGCCCTGCGAACAACTTCCCGGTTTATTCTTAACACAGCCGCTATGCGCCTCAAAGACAGGTCAGATTCTTTTCGCAGCAACCCTATTAGTTCATCCCGGTATGCCTTGTTCGCAGGCAGTTTCAGTTTTGCTATTTCTAACTTATGTTTTATTAAGTATTCGCCGATAACCGATTGTACGTTCTCCTCGGTAATGCGCTTTTTCTCCTTTACGTCAAGGAAGAGCCCCCCGGGCTCTTCTTGATGAAAATTCTTAAAATCGTCAACGGCTTTTTCTCTATTGTTGGAGAACATGCTCAATATCTCTTCTGCCGCGACCAAGCTCGTGTTGTCCTTGAAATATTCATGGTAACTGCTCCATGGATAGGTCTCTGTGCTGTCTATGCCTGCTTTTTCGGGATTTATATGAACGTACCGGATGGCCCCGAGCAAATAGGTGTCGTCTTCAACGCTTTCGCTCCGGTACCGGTCTTGGAATACATGTCCTATCCGTTTGTACTTTTTATTGAAATAGTAAGCGTAACTGGTCCCGATACGTTTGAGAGCCTTTGATAAAAGATCCTTTCCTTCCTTGAGAACTAATAGCAGGTGATTGTCCATTATGCAATATGCATAGACGGTAAAATGGTCGCCACCCTGCATCTCTGAAATGATGGCAATGATTCTGGCTTTATCTTCGTCATCAATAAACACATCTTGCCGGTTGTTTCCCCGCAGCATGACGTGGTAGGTTTGGGTTTTCGATAACATTCTGGCATGCCTTGGCATTTTATCACCTCTGCGGTGATCTTACCATGACTTGCTGCTTGTTGTCAACAGAACCGTCCCCATGACACACCGAACCGTCCCCATGACACACCCTAATTGTTTTCGGAATTATCGTCCCATCGACATTCAAGATTATCCTACTTGATCGTTAAAACAACTTTCATTTGGAAGCCTTATTCCCTGCAATTCAACCTTTCCATTTTGGTCAATGGATATTTTTAGGTCTTTGTATGCGTGTTCGAATCTTATAAGGTGATTGCCAATATACGCAACAACACTGGGATAGACAAAGTCAATTCTTAGAATTTTACTTGCGGGAATAACGATTCTTGTAAGTTGGCAAAGCATAGACCCCGCTTCCGAGATGTAAACATTCCCCTGGCTCTCTATAGCACCCCCACGAAAAGTTCCACTTACATCTACGCTTCCGCCGGCGAATATAACTGTGTTGTAGCATCCCTGTCCGTATACAAATACATTTCCTGTAGATTCTATTCGAGAATTTAAAGCATAAGGGATAACAACCTTTGAACAATAAGAAATATTGTTATCTGCACATTCTTGGAGGAAACGGATATCTGAGGCTAAAATCCTCAAAAAGTCTGTGTCCTCAATGTCGGGAGTTAGTACCCCCGGAAGCAACTTCCTAAGGTGCCCTAGCAGGCCAATGACGCTTTTTGGAAGACTAAATGTGTTATTATTAATAATGCTGTGTAGTTCCGCTGCCATAGTTCTAAACTTCGGAAACTTAAAATCGATAAGATTCAATAGTGCAAGTCCTAACGGTACCTGCTGTTCCTGGACATCGGGACGGGCCATCACGACATCCGCCAAGTCAGCCAAAGCTTCCGCCTCCGATGCTATACCGGACAACAATGCTTTTGCATTCCGCGTAAAATGGGAGGCATGACAACCCGCTTGGATGGTTGACGTAAATATGTTTTCATCTATAGATACATTCCCGCCGCACTTTATAGAAGCAAAGGAAACGAAGCCCTGTATATTTACATTGCCTAAAGCATGCAGTATAGTTCCATCAAGAACATTTCCGTTAACTTGGACATCTCCTCGAAAACGAATATTCTCTTTTGTGACCGAGACGTCACCGGAATGCACGAAAAGTGGATTCACGCTAAATGTATAGGTTGATCCCTGCTTAAGCACACACGGACGACCCGCCGTCTTTGCTACGACGGTTTTACCGTCCTTCGTTATCCCCGTATTCGAGCCAGCCACTAATCTAATAGGTTTAGGCGGTATTGGAGCAATGTTCTTACCTGTAACATCCACCCCAGGTCGACCTGTTGCCCCGGGTTTTTTTATCGCCAGGACGGTTTCCGCTTCTACCGAAAAAACCTTAGCATTAACCTCTTTTTGATCTTCGGGATGATTGCTGTTGTCCTCCGTTAGCGGAAAAAAGAATTCTATCGTTTCATCAATAGGTTTTCCCGGAGGGGATCCCGTAGCTATTTTAAAAACGCCTTGAATGGGTTGATTGGTAATCCTCTTAATAAGAGCATAATCAACACCGTAAGATACCCCTTGTTGCTCCATCAGCGCCATAACGTCGTTGTAATCGGCGGAACAAAAGATATCAGTTTTCTTTAACAACTTAAGGTAGGCCTTTTCTCGCGGCGGCTGATCGGCAAGTTGATAGCTTGTAACCATGTCAGGAGATATTTCCAGAAATGCTTCTATTCTATCACTACTTATATTTATCTTAATAAATCCATTAGTGACCTGCGGTTCAGGGAGCACTACCTGCAAATGATCGTTTTTCTTTACGGTCACCTTCCCAGTATGACGCTCCCCATTAACAAGCAAGACTAATGTGTCAGGAACAACGACTTCAGCTGAAGCGTTTTCTGTCTCGCCGCCCACAATAATTACGCCGTTTTTTACCGAAGCAAATCCCATAAGATTATTAGCTGTTTGGCCATCCTTTGCCTTAAACTCAGCTATAGGATCCACCGTAAGCGTATCTTTTGGCACCTTTTGGTGCATTTGTTTTTGCTGTGGATCAAAAACTTCCTTGAGAATATTGCGGAAATCCTCGCTAAGCAATTTAATCCCTCCCAAGCCACCGGTAAGAAATAAAAAAATTATCTGGTGTAGAGAATTTAATTTTGCATGTTAAGTAATGTCTAAATTCGGAAGTTTTGCTGTGTTTATTGCCTTCTTACCAGATAATAGTTTTGTTCAAATAAAATAAAGTTCCTTTATGAACAACATATTAGCTAATTATTACATCGGATGATAACCCCTTGACCTTAACCTAAATTAACCATAATATCGATAATACTTAATATTTAATTAAAATAAATTGAATTTACTCCTTATAATTATTTATACCACCCAGTAGGCTAGTCCGGCAATTATCCGCATTTTTTATTATGATGCACCTAATTACAACCCCGGTGTGATCGCTGCGAACACCGCCTGCCATGCAGTATTGTACATACGCGTTTCGGCCGATGAACAGACCCGAACTGGAGCAATGGGATCAGGTCTAGAAATAGCAGTTTTTTGCTTACTCTTCTCGAAATCGCTTTGCTTACCGTAGTATAGTGAATTCCCAGATAATCCGCATTCTTTAAGTGTATGCCCCAGATTTGCATTTGGATATTCTCGCACCGGAAACAAAAAACCTTTCTTCTTTGGAGAGATTTGAACATTAATGCCTTCCTTACATTAGTTGCCAGTTGGGGGGGTTAGGGGCTAGGGGGTTGAAGGGCGAAGATGATTGATTAAGTGTGGTTTGGGGGTTGGAGTTTGTAGGCGGGGGGTCTGATGCTTTCTGGTTGGGCGATAAACAGCACTATTCCGCATTATCAACTACCTTCCTTAACTTCGGCACAATACGTACTCCTGTTCTCCAGCACTCAGAAAACAAGATAGCACGAGAGAAACACAAGACTTTTACTTTGTTCTTATCTTAAAAGGTTGGCTGAGTGCTGGGTTCCTTGCATACAACCGCAGTGGCATGGGAGAATTAATCACTCTAAACATGCCTCAAGCAAATAAGTTAATATGTTTGGTGCCTGGCACCTCCCGCTGCTTCATGGCACCTCCCGCTGCTTCATGGCACCTCCCGCTGCTTCATGGCACCTCCCGCTGCTTCAATTACCGCTCCCTTCACCTATAACGCCCTTCCTTAACCAAGTCCGCCGTATTGATTTTCACAGGCCCTAGGCGTGCCCGGCGGGTATCCAATCGCCTGTCCACCGCCCTGGCAGTCACCGAAACGGCCGACTCTTCCTGAGCCAGTTTTTCACGAATTGCCTCTTCACAAAAGCTGCTTATAGTCGTATCCCCCCTGGCTGCAGCCAGCTTCAAACGCCGCCGTAATTCGGGATTGCTGAGATAGATACTCACTTTATAAGTCATTGCAACTACCTCAAGGATATTTTAACCTTTTTTGCTCCTTAGCGTTAAGTCGCTAAAAAGCTACTGTTCAATTTGAGTACTAAGCCAAAAAACCTTTGTTTGTAACATATATTCCCGGTTAGGGAGAGACTGAGGGGTTAGAGGGCGGAGATAAATAGGCTTCCCTACCGGTGTATGCCGGAGGTTGGGAAATGAGAAGTGCGAGGTTGGAGGTGAGAAGAATCAAGGAATTCGAGCGAGCTTCTCCGTGTCAGCGTGGACATCCCTCCCGCAAAGCGTTCCTTGCATACAACAGCAGCGGCACAGTGGATTTCGTTTACATGACATTTTTAATTTGTCTAGATTGTCTTCGCAATCATCTTCAAGAATCCCGCAGTCAGGAAGGTGGGGGCAGGTCTTGAAAACAGCGGCAATGGTTTTCCCTCTCAAATAGCAGGAGCACCTTTCCCTTAAAAGGTGCTCCCTTCCGTTTTAGTCGTCCCCCGCAAAGAATGGGTGGTGGTTCGGTCCGATGCGCTATAACGGTACGCAGATGGGCTGGCCGATTTGCAGGTTGTTGGGGTCGATGCCGGGGTTGGCGGCGATGATTGCCTGAACCGACGTGCCGTACCGCTGCGCAATCGAGTATAGCGTGTCACCAGGACTGATTTGGTAAATCAGTCCGCCGGTACACGGTATTCCCGGACCGCCGCCGGGTGCGGGAGGCAGGCAGATTTGCTGGCCGATCTGAAGATTGTTGGGATTAATGCCCGGATTGGCGCCCAATAGCGCTCCTACCGTATAGCCAAAACGTCCGGCGATCGAGTATAACGTGTCTCCGGGCTGGATGGTGTACAAACGGCCGCCGCAAGGGCCGCCCGGGGGAGCGGGTACGGGGCCGGGCGCTATCGTGGGAATACAGATGCTTTGTCCGATTTGCAGGTTGTTCGGGTTCACTCCCGGATTGGCCGCGATCAGCGCATCCACGGAAACGCCGTACCGGAGAGCGATGTTATAAAACGTGTCGCCTGCGCGGATTACATACAAAGTCCCGCCCGGGCAAGCCTGCCGGTAAAACTGGCTTTCCAATGAAATATTCACCTCCTGTTATAATTTGTTACAAGCGTTTATACATCCTATGCCATGCGTTTTTCTATGTGCTATCGGGTATTTAACCTTTATGAGAGTTGATGCCGGTGGGAAGTCCGGAATGGGTGTGAGGTAACAGGGGTTATTCGGTAATCACGCCTAAGATCAGCGATTTATTGAAAGAACCGCTGCGCGGCACGTGCAGGATGGGTTTATTCTGATTCCTTGCGTTTTCCAACAAAGGATGGTTTTTTAAATCGTCGCATTCTCCTTCAATCACCACGAGCAATTCCGCAGCGCTTATATCCTCCTCAAGCGGCAGCATCCTGCCGTTCAGGGAGGCGACTGTTTCGGCGTACTCCCGTTCTTTTTCCGGCGACCCAAGGACCATAATCCTTTTACCGATAATCCTGTTCAAGCCGCATAACCTCCGCATAATAATACAAGATGCGACATATTTTTACGGCCACTTCCCTATTTTTCAAGCCACGCCTTAAATAAATAAACCACCCGGTTCGGGTGGTATAGGGAAAACGGTGCAACGTAAAAAGCCCGGACCGGCTTTTTTCGCCATCCCGGGCTTTGGGAACCTTAATGCGGCTTAATGGTCTTAGTCTTCGGGTTTTTCGCCGACGGCGGCGGCTTCCCTGTAGGCAAGGTCCCGGTACGCATCCGGCTGTTCTTCGGTCTTGTAACCGCCGAACATGCTTGTCAGCGTGCCGTTGCGCTCCTCGATCTCCGCCAGGACGCTCATATACAGATGGACAATCAAGAAAGCGGCGAAGACCCACATCAGGAGGTGGTGCGTCAGACGCAGGTTCTGGTTGCCGAACAGGGGCAGCAGCCAGCCGAACGCGCTCCGCCAGAACCCGTCCTGGTACGCTTCCGCATAGAGGGCGAAGCCGATCAGGCCCTGACCCAGGATCAGCAGCAATACGATAAGGTAACTGAGTCCCGCCACCGGGTTGTGTCCCAGAACCTCGGGGCGCTTTCGCGTGAGGAAGAGGTAGTACTTGACCTGCCTCCAAAATAAGCTCCGGCGCACACCGCCGACAGGGATCCAATCCCGGAACCGGGCGTATTCGTTGCCGGTAAAAAACCAGTAGAGCCTTATCAAGCAGGCTATACCGAGGACGAACGCCGCCACAAAATGAACGGCGCGCATCCAGCCCATCAGGTAGGAAGAAGAGGCTTCACCGGACGCTGTGAGGAACGGGAAGCCTATATAGTAGCCGGTAACCGCCAACGAAAACATACTGATCACCGCAACCCAGTGAAAGAGCCGTACCGGGGCCTCCCATACAAGAACTCGCTTCTGCATTTATTCTCCCCCCTTAACGTACACGCTTACTGTTTCCGGCGGCCGGGTTCCAGAAGGTGAACCGCGCAGGCTATGCACGGGTCGAAGGAATGTATCGTGCGCAAAATTTCCAACGGTTTATCGGGATCCGCAACCTCGGTGCCCTTGAGGGCCGCTTCGTACGCGCCGGGTTGACCGCCGGCGTCCCGCGGGGAAGCGTTCCAGGTGGTGGGCACGATGCACTGGTAGTTTTCGATCTGGCCGTTTTTAATCCTTATCCAGTGGCCCAGCGCGCCTCGGGGCGCTTCCGTCCAGCCCCAGCCTTCCGCTTCGGCGGGCCAGGTGGACGGTTCCCAGTGCTTTTGCTCGTGGATGCGCAGGTCTCCCTTGCCGAGGTTGACCGCCAGTTCGTCGGTCCACGGTATCAGTTGCTCGGCCATCACCACCGTTTCGATGCAGCGGGCCGCTGTCCGGCCCAGCGTGGAAAAGAGCGCCGCCGGCCCGACGCCTAACTTCGACAGCGCGGCGTCCACCCAGTACTTCACCCTTTCATGTCCCGAGGCGTAAGCGACCAGCATCCGCGCGAGCGGCCCCACTTCCACGGCTTTGTCGTCATAACGCGGGGCTTTAAGCCACGAGTACTTCCCCTTTGTGTCCAGGGATTCATAAGGCGGGTTGGGACCCGTATATTTGGGTTTGGTCTCCCCCTGCCACGGGTGCATGGGTTTGCCGTCATCCTGGTAAGAGTACCACGAGTGCGTTACGTACTCGTTTATCTTCTCCTGATCAACCGGATGAACCTTACCGAGGTCCCGGTTCAGGATAACCCCGCGGGGCAGGAAGAGGTTGCCGGGATTGTCGTTGTCCCGCGTATCGGTAAGCGGAAAGTCGCCGTAGGAGAGGAAGTTGCCCAACCCCTCGCCGATGCCCGCCCATTCCAGGTAGAACGGCGCCACCGCCAGCACGTCCGGCAGGTATACCTTGTCGACGAATTCCTTTGCTTTGGCGAAAAGCCCTTTTAGATTGGCGATGCTGTCGGCGTTAAGCGCCGCCTGGCTGTTCGGGTCCGCCGCGCCGGCCATCCCGCCTACCAGGTACGTCTGTAGGTGCGGGTTCTTGCCGCCGAGGATCGCGTGGGCCTTAATGACCTCCCGCTGCCACTCCAGCGCCTCCAGATAGTGGGCCACGGCCATGAGATCGGCTTCCGGCGGCAGCTTGTACGCCGGGTGCCCCCAGTAAGCGTTCGCGAAGGGACCCAGCTGCCCGCTTTTTACGAAGGCCGCGACGCGTTCTTTGATTCCTTTGAAGTAGGTCGCGCTGGACTTGGGCCAGTCGGAGACGGACTGCGCCAGCCGGGACGTTTTATCCGGGTCCGCGTCCAACGCGCTGACGATATCGACCCAGTCCAGGGCATGCAGGTGATAGAAGTGGATGACGTGGTCCTGAACGTACTGAATCGCTTCGATGATGTTGCGTATCATCCGTGCGTTCGGCGGGATCTGGACGCCGAGGGCGTCTTCCACCGCGCGCACGGAGGTGATGGCGTGAACCGTCGTGCACACGCCGCATATCCGCTGGGTAAAAACCCAAGCATCCCTCGGGTCGCGTCCCTTCAGGATGGTTTCGATCCCGCGGAACATGGTGCCGCTGCTCCACGCCTCGCCGATTTTTCCACCCGAAACCTCCGCTTCGACCCGCAGGTGTCCTTCGATACGGGTTACGGGGTCAATTACAATCTTGGGCACATTTTACCCCTCCCTTAACTATTATCTTTGTTCTCTTCGGCTTTTGCTTTGTTCCGCCGCACCGCGGTCCCTACCACATGTGTAACGACCCCCGCGGCGGCGGCAGCGGCAAGACCGATCCCGATCTTATCCGCGCCGGACTCCACCGAGAAACCCGGTACATTCGGCAGCCGCCGGTAGAAGGGCGTCATCGCGTCCCAGAAACCCGGCTGAGTGCAGCCGATGCAGCCGTGGCCGGCGCCTACCGGCCAGTTGGTTCCCTCGTTCCACCTGACGGTGGGACAGTTGCTGTAGCATTCGGGGCCCTTGCAGCCCATTTTGTACAGGCACCAGCCCTTCCGGTGCCCCTCGTCCCCCCAGGCCTCGACGAACTGACCGGCGTCAAAGTGAGCGCGGCGTTCACAGTTGTCGTGGACCCGTTTGCCGTATGCGAACAAAGGTCTGCCGTATTCATCCAGTTTGGGTAATGATGCGTAGGTGAGATAATGAACCACCGTTGCCGTTATGTTCACCGCGTTTACGGGGCACCCGGGAAGGTTTATCACCGGTACGCCCTTGACCAGGTCCCGCACGCCCACGGCGCCGGTGGGATCTGGTTTTGCGGCGGCCAGCCCGCCGAAAGAGGCGCAACTGCCCACAGCGATGATTGCGGCGGCGCCCTTGGCTGCCTCGGACAGCAGTTCCATCGCGGTCCGTCCGCCTACGCAGCAGTAAAGACCGTTTTCCTTGGTGGGGATAGAGCCCTCCACGATAACGAGGTGCCCGCCGGTCTTGATCGCTGCTTCCTTAGCTTCTTCCGCCTGCCGTCCCGCCGCCGCCATGATCGTTTCGTGGTAGTCCACCGACAGCACGTCCAACACGATCTCAGCGGCAGTCGGGCGGGAAGCGCGCAGGAACGATTCGCTGCACCCGGCACAATCCTGGAATTCCAGCCATACTACCGAAGGCCGGCGGACTGATGCCAGCGCCTCGGCGATCCTGCCGATCCCTTCTGCCGGAACAGCCAGCACAGCGCCGATAACGCCGCAAAACTTCAGAAAATCCCGGCGGGAAATCCCTTTGCGCTCCAGGGCGGCAAGCATTCCTTCTTCCCCGACAACCTTATTGTCTGTAGCGTTCTTCCGCCACTCCGCCATTTAGTAATCCTCCCTCCATAGTCAGGTGATTAACGATATAAACAAGAGGTGTAATAGTGTCTCTTCTTGGCGCCTGCACCCCCTCGTTCTCCTGAATGAACCACTTTCGTCCTTTCTAATGGCTCACATTCCATTTACTTATGACCAAGCGAGCAAATAGTTACTTTTATTTCCATACATTTTTATTATACCAACAAATATCGTCATATTCCAGCATATTTCTTAATTATACAGGAAGTATTTATTCTCATGAGTGGTTATAAATAGTCGATATGTGTCGTTATTGTACACTGACTTTTTTTTGAACATATCAATTATGGGGTTTGACGTCAGAGTGGTATTACACGTTCAGGGTTTGTTCCAGGTGGGAGAAAGATAACGTATGTTTGCGACTACGAGCTGAGCTTTATCGTTTACATAATAGTCTATACTGACATCGTCGTCCGTATAGAATTCCTGACCGCGTCCTATCGGATAAAGGAAGGTCTTGGCCTCTTCGTCAACCTTTACCTGTATGAAGTTATTATCAACGCGCCCTATATAAACGCCGATTACCCTTTGAGTTTGAGGGGCAGGGGGCTGGGACGGCTGCCCGGTGTCCGGAGCAGGAGTCGGAGTCGGAGCGGGAGTAGGCGTGGGCGCCGGTGCGGGAACCGGGGTCGCCGGGGCGGGCGTCGGAGACGGGGCCGGGCTGGGAGCCGTTTTGGGCTCTGAGACTGTTTCGGGTTTCTGAACGGTACCGGGTTGGGTAACGCTCGGCTTCTTTGCGGATTCCGGTCTTTTGCCTCTTTCTACATAGAAGGCCGTCGCCCCGCCGAGCAACAGGGCAAAAACACATACGATCGCAACAACCCATACAGGAACCTTTTTATAAGCCATACCCGATCCTCCGCCGTCCCGTAAAAAACCGGTGGCTTATAGGATAACCGGCGGACCGGCTTTGTATTACGATTTCGACCTGATGGAAGCACGACTGCGGTGTTTACAGGTTTATTTTAATAAAAAAGCTCGACATATAAAATAATCACCCGTCCATTAACGAGTGACTGTACGGTCGCCACAGAAATACAACTGCAAAACCGCTAAACAGAGCAAATGCCTTGGGTAAAATGCTGAATTACTTTGAAAGACCTTTATTTATTTTACTGGGACGCTTTGTAGGGATGACAATCGGATCATCCTTCCCTGTCTTGGGCGCTTTCCGACTAAGACTCCCCCTCCCGGCAGGTTCCGCCGGCACGCCGCTCAGGTCTGTCCCGCATTCGTAACATTTGCCCTGGGTTGACGCACTGTAATTATCCGCCCCGCACACGGGACAGATCTGCACGTTCAACGAAAACACCTCCCACCCGTAACAAGAACCCGCCCCGGTCGAGGCCCTTTGCCCCGGCCGCGGCTCGTACGCCTGTCCTTGAATATCGGCAGGCGTTTCTATCTGATTCCTGGGGTCTTACAACCATCTATTGTCGCATTCGTGCAAAGCAAGCTTATCACAATCCCTGTTCAAATGCAATAATTTATTAAAAGTTTTGTTTTATGACAATCTATCGTTGCATCCGTGCGACGACGCGTTTATAATAATCAGGGGTGATTGGACATTGGGCAAGGGCATATTCGGTATTTGGTTACAGGAAAAACGTGCAAAGGCCGGTTACGAAAGCCAGGGGGCTTTGTCCCGCGCATGCGGCATTGATCATTCCACGGTCGCCAGGTGGGAGCGCGGCGACGTAAAACCGATGCCCGAAAACCTGAAAAAACTTGCCCCATTCCTGGGAGTGTCGTTCGAAGAACTAATGGCTGCCGTAGGTTATATTTCCGACGTCCAAAAACCTGACGCCGGGCCGGATTATTCGCCAACCCGCAAGGCGGTCGAACAACCTGATCGTTTAAAGGAAGAAACCGGGGCGCCCTATCGACTTCCGGCCCTCGGGAGCAGGATACCGCTGTTGGTTGCCGTCACACCGGGGACAACGGATGTCGAGCCGGCTGGCGGGTATATCGAGGTTCCTTCCGGCATTCAGGCCGACTTCGCGGTGCGTGTGGCCGGAAATAACATGTCCCGCGCAGGCGTTGCGGACGGCGATATAGCCATCTGCCGGAACGCGTCCCCCGCAGAGTTACGTTCCGGCCGGATTGTGGCGGCGTCATTGAAAGAAATGAATTGGGGAATAACCGTGAGGTTCTACGTCGAGCAGGACGGGAGGAAGCTCCTGCGGGCGGCAAACCCGGGGAACAAAGACGTCACGGTAGACGGCGACGCGCACCGCATCGCCGGGGTGGTCGTCAAGTTCCTGAAGGACCCTCCGGCGCTTGACCGTTACCGGCGGCTTACCGACGCCCACTCGGAGTCACCGGAATGGGCCTCGCTGATAGCCCTGACGAAAAGCGCCGGGCTTACGCCCCACGACCTGGCGCAATATGTGGAAACCGTGAGAAAAGCAAGCCTGAAAGCCGGAAGATGACAACTCTTTAAGAAATAAAACGGCCGCAAGTTACAGGTCCCGTCTCCCGACTTCCGACTTATATATTCTACATTCTATATTCTAACTACTGACTACTGACTACTGACTACTTAAAGAATAAACCTTCCTTTCAAAGGAAACGTCGGTTTATTTATGGTAACCATCGTCCACATTTCATTTATGGGATCGGGCGCCAAGGAATGGCTATACCACGAATCAAGCCTTAATTTTCGTATCGGGTGGTTCAAGCGGATATGCAGGGTTTTGGGAGGCCGGTATCCCGCAGGCGTTCTCCCAAACCGTTTTAAACGGATTTCCCACTCTATGCGCCCTGTGCCCGTTCCCGCCCGAACCTCATAGGCAAGAAGCGATTCACGGTCATAATACTCCACAACCGTTCCTTGGGCCCTATCCTTCAGGGTGATGATTATTTCAAGGGAGTCCAAGGACCGATCGGGTATATAAGAGGGCGGGTCCGGGTAAACCGGTATGACTGCATTTTCGCCGATAAACAGGGGCAGATCGGTGTCTTCCTCCGCAACCGTTTCATATACCTCCCCCCCTTCATGCTCCTTGCGGCACCACCACGAGTACCATCTGCCCGGGGGGAAACAGCAGGTCCGGGTCGGCGCCGGGTCCATCAAGGGAGCAACCAGAAGATGGGGCCCGAGTAAAAACTCGGTTTCATAAAATTCCTGATGGTTCAGCGTCAGGCTTACAGGGGCGTGGTAAAAAATCGGCCTCATCACGGGCTGGCCGTTGTACGCGGCTTCGTAGAGAAGGGAATACAGGTAGGGAATAAGCCGGTACCGCAGTTTAATGGCCTTGCGGGCGCTTTTTTCCACTTCCGGGCCGAACGTCCACGGCTCGCGGTCGCCGGTATTCCTCCTCGCGTGGGTCCGGCTGTGAGGATACAAGGCGCCCTGGAGAATCCATCGCTCATAGAGTTCCGGCGACGGCGTTCCGTGGTAACCGCCGATGTCCGGCCCCACAACCGGCTGGCCGGAAAGACTCAGGTTCAGGATCATCGGGATGCCCGCCCGGAAATGCTCCCAGTCGCTGCCGTTGTCTCCCGTCCATGTCACCGCATACTTTTGCCCCCCTAAATAGGTCGATCTTGTAATGACATAGGGCAAGCGGGTGGTTCTAAAGAGTCCTTCGTAGGTGGCCTTCGACATCAGGTAGCCGTATGCGTTATGCACCTGCCGGTGAGGCAGCCTTCTTGTTTCGGACGCCTTATGGATCGCATACGGGGGAAGCGTGCGGCGCAAATCAAAGGTGGAAGGCTCGTTCATATCGCACCATATACCGTCCACTCCGGATTTTACGAATTCCTCCACCATTCCCCCCCACCACTCTCTAACCAAGGGGTTGACAAAATCGGGAAAACAACTCGGGCCGGCCCAGACGTTTCTTTTCACATAACCCCCACCGGGATCAAGGACGAACATCCCCTTTTCGACGCCCGTTTCGTAAGGGGCGTAACCGGGCTCGGTCTTCAGGCCGGGGTCCAGGATGGCGACCAGTTTGAATCCGCTTCCGTGCAGTTCCCGTATCAGTTCAAGGTAATCGCTGAAGGCTTCTCCCCACGTGAAACATTTGTACCGGTCCATATAGTCGATATCGAGGTAAATGGTATCGCAGGGAATGTCCCTTTTTCTGAACTCCGCCGCGATTTCCCTGACGCGGGAGGAGGGGGTGTAACTCCAGCGGCTCTGCTGATAGCCCAGGGCCCATTTCGGCATAGGAGGCAGCGCGCCGGTCAAGGAGGTCAACTGGCGCATCAGTTCCGGCATGGTCGGCCCCAGCAAGACGAAGTAACTTATTTCACTGTCTCTGACGGAATACTTCATTCTCTTGCCGTCCGCCGAAAACTTAAACACGGAGTAATTAGGGTTGTCGAAAACCAGCCCGATCGCGGGTCCGTCGGTTAACTGGAATATGACCACCGGCCAGGACTGGTATAACGGGGTAACCCCTTGTTTATAGACCAACGGAAAAGTATTCCACATGATAATGGTTTGACCGGCTTTGTTCATGGGCGGGGTATTCTCACCCAGTCCGAACACTTTTACGCCGCCGGGCCATAAAACATGTTTCTTTACCAGAAGCCAATCCCTGGTGACTTGGGGAGACAACGGCTCGGCCATGACCAAATCCGAACCGATCAGGAAGGAAAGGGTTCCTTTCGCTGCGTCAACCGACAAACGGGCTTTCAAGCCGTTTGTTAGCGCATATGTGAATTCCACGGTGTCCTTTGTTTCGCGCATCTTCCATCCGTAACGGTCCTTGTTTGAGAGATCAATCGTCAAGGAATCATGCTCCAATAAGGGCGCCTTATTATGCGCACCCCTGATATAGACCTTAAATATGCCGCGGTTGAAGGGACCGGAAACGATTTTTCCGTATTTGTTTTTAAGGATTACATGGTCCCGCCCGGCGTATTCGATATGGTTGTTCCTGAGTGCAAGGCCTTGTTGTGGCGGTATTTTGGTGGTCAGTAATCTTTGAGCGGCTAAAAGCAGCTTCTTCCGTAGGATTAATACCATGATAAGCACCTCAGCAGATGACGTCAATGCAATGCGCTTAGTTCTCTTGGGGGAACATTATGTTATGCTCCTCGCCGCCGTGCCTGTCCGGAAATCCACCGTGCAGTACCGGGATTCATTAACGCAAGCCGCAGGCGCCGCGCTTCAGTTAATGGATCCGTACAACAAAAAGGCCCCGCATAAAAACGCGGAACCCTTGATGCGGAGCAACGATCTCCAACCACCTTTATACGTGTGCCCAAAATGTGCCCACGACCGCCGAAGATACTCAGGGCGCAACATCCCCGCTTCATTAGCCGGTAACAAAATGGAGCGTTTAGCATAAACGGCTGCAAACCGCCCCGTAATTAAAATCCCCGCAACCGCTGGTAAAACCAGTAACTGCGGGGTTTTTTACTTCCTTCTATGGTGCGGCAGAGAGGATTTGAACCTCCACGAGCGTAATGCCCACTAGATCCTGAGTCTAGCGCGTCTGCCGTTCCGCCACTGCCGCGTGCACTAATAATTATAGTTCAATACACCCCCTTTTGACAAGGGGCACAGTTCTCCAAATGAAGCCGAACAACCCTCTAAAGCTAAGGACGTTAACAGGGCCGGCGCTTGCTACCCGGCAAAGGATTCTGTTTTATGGCGTGACAGCAACCGCCACGCCTTATCCAGACCGAGATAAATCGATCGGGATTTCTTGGCGAGGACGGGGCTGATGATTGAAAGGAGCAGGATATAAAGCGCGGCAAGCGGCTGCAAAATACCCGCCGAACCCGAAGCGCCCGCAAGCCCGGCGGCGATCACCGCGAACTCACCGCGGGCAAAGAGGGTACAGGCTACGTTTACCAACGGTCTGCCGCGATAACCGCAAACCCAAGCGCCGGCAATGCCGGCGATAAAATTGCCCGCTATGGTTGCCCCCAATGCGGCCAAGACGAGCAATGCCACCGGCGCAAACTGGCGGCAGTCGATTCCCATTCCGAAAGAAAAGAAAAAAACAGCGCCGAAGAGATCGCGAAGCGGCGTTACCAATTGTATGATTCGCTTGACATGAGAGGTCTCAGCAAGAACCAATCCTAAAAGCAAAGCGCTTACGGCCTCCGTGACACCCGCCTTTTCGGCCATTACGGCCATAATCACAAGGAGGGTAAACACCACCATGATCAGCGGTTCCCCGCTGCGGAAATTCAACCATCGGTCAAGATAAGGACTCATAAAACGGCCCAGGCCGAGAACCGCAAAAATAAAAGCCACCGTAATAAAACCGGCCATTAAGCCCACAACAAACGATGTTCCCTGCGCCAGGAAATATCCCGAAAGGACGGAAAGATAGACGGCCATAAAGGCGTCCTCGAAAACCATGATGCCCAGTATCAATTCCGTCTCCGGGTTCGCCGTGCGTTTCAGCTCAACCAGGAGCTTGGTGACAATAGCGCTGCTCGAAACAGTGGTAATACCCGCTACAACAAGCGCTTCCGGCCATGAGTGAAAAAACAGCCAGCCGAGGCCGACACCCCGCAGAAAGTTTAGCGTAACGTAAATGGTTCCGCCTTTTAAAATGGTGACCCCGCTTTTTATGACCCGGCCCGCCGAAAATTCCAGACCCAGGTAGAAAAGCAACAACAGCATCCCCAAACGGCTGAATAACTCAACCGATTCTGTGCTTTTAACCAAGCGAAAATCGAACCCGGCGCCGTAGGGCGCGTGCGGTCCGAATAACACACCGAGAAGAATTAGAAGCGGTATGGAAGAAAAATGTAACTTGCGGGCTGAAACGACCGCCACCGTGGCCATAAGAAAAACAAATACAATATTATACAGCAAATCGTTCAATCATTACCCTCCTTCGACGCTCACCATCCTTTCAAACTCCTCAAGGGCGTCCCTTCGAGCTGCCGCGATGACGGTTTGTCCGGGAGTGAAAACATATCCCGGGCCGGGATTGATCGCTGCGGTCCTTTTCTTTCCTTTTCCTGCGTCTTCGATAACCGCAACTATGTTAACACCGTATTTCTTGCGAAGTGACAGGTCTCCGATGCTTTTACCCGCCAGCGGCGCATTCGGCGCTATCTTCAGCCACTCGATGTGGAGTTCGGCGATCGCCGACTCCAGTTTTTCCAAAAGCTTCGGCTGGTAAAACGCGCCGCCGATGATGGAGCCGACCTGCCGCGCCTCTTGATCGGTTAGCGTTACTGAACAGAGGGGTTCTTCTTCTTCCGGTGCGAAGCAAAACAACTCGCGGTTGCCCTCATCATAAATGACAACCGTGAACCGGTCACCGCTGTCCAGCCGCACAACATACTTCTTGCCGAGTCCCGGCAGCTCGGCTTCCTTGATCTCACCCATTTTGCACACCCCCCCAATAAAAAGCTTAAATTTGTCATAGCTCACCCACATCATAGCATCGGAGAACAGGCTCTTACAATCCCTTTAAGCACCGGTATAGGCACCCGGATCCCCTCAACCAACCAAATTCCTGTAGTCTGCGTATAGTATTACAAACCGGAAGCCGGTTAATTTTATCCTCTTCCGGCCGAAAAAAAGGGGTAGCAACAACTTTATAGAAGCTCCTATTTCGGAGGGCCAGAAATGACCGTACCACGCTATCAAAGCCGGATCGGCAACCAAAGGGTTTTTCGTACGGCTCTACGTTTCTTCTACTTTATAGCTTTTTTCGGGGCAGCAATTTGTGTGCTTGGTACCTTCCTGGTGGCTCACTTTGAGAAGCTGCCGCTTTTTGACGCCTTCTACCTTATAGTTATCACTCTGGCTACAGTAGGTTACGGGGATATCCACCCTGTTACCCAGATAGGGAAAATAGTCATAATGCTTTTGATTGTCTTTGGGGTGGGTTTTGTCTCGTTATCAGCCTCCATAATGGTCGCCACGCTTGTTGAGGGACATATTATCAATTACTGGAGGGAAAGGAAAATGGAAAAGAAAATTACGAAACTGAAAAACCATATAATCGTTTGCGGATTAGGCCGCGCCGGAACCGCAGCAATAAAACAGCTTGAACGCGAAAGGACCGATTTCGTCGGAATCGATCTTAATGAACGTCACGTGGAAGCGCTTAAAGAACGAAACTACATGGTAATTAACGGAGACGCCACGGAAGACGATATACTGAAGTTAGCCGGGATCAAGCTTGCCCGGAGTATTATCTCGGCGCTCCCGAGCGACTCAGCAAATATACTTATCACAATGGCCGCAAAGGACTTGAACCCAAGTATTCGCGTTGTAGCCCGCGCAGACCACCCGGAAAACATAACCCGCTTGAAACGCGCCGGCGCCGATTGGGTTACCGCGGTCGGCGTCCCCGGAGGCTCGCGGCTGGCCCTGGCGGCTTTGAAACCAACCACGGTGGATTTCGTACACAGCGTCCTTGAGCGTCGTCACGCAGCGTATAAACTGGAAGAACTTCTTATAGAAGAAGGTTCATTTCTCTCCGGCAAACAGATAAAGGAATCCCGTTTGAAAGAAGAATACGGCGCTCAACTCTTGGCAATTGTCCGGGATGACGTTACAATGGCCAACCCCGGGGCTGACGAGCAGATCCTGGCCGGTGATGTAATAATTGTTTTCGGTGAGGCCGACAGACTCGCCATGCTGGAATCTTCTCCCGGAACGGCTTGCGCGCTCTTATCCAGCGAAATTACGGAACAACAACCCTAATACAAATTACCCCTGAACTAACACCTAAAAATAAAATTAAAAGACACCCGGCTTAATTGTCGGGTGTCTTTTAATATTTTCCGGCGGCGTCCTGCTCTCCCGGGGCGTTACCACCCAAGTACCATCGGCGCTGGAGGGCTTAACTTCCGTGTTCGGGATGGGAAC